>JBJFEF010000205.1:0-24787 GCA_051890435.1 Muribaculaceae bacterium | reverse complement strand
GGATGCTTTTTATCGCTCTGAAAAGTTGCAGTTTTAAGTTTTTTAGCTACCTTTGCAGCACCAAAAACATGCCAAATTCATGAAAACTAAAAAATTTCAGTGCCCTGAAACTGCCCTGCAATGCTTCATCATAGCCTTGTGTGCTTGCTTCTGTTCGCCTATCTCTCGGGCGGCTTCTTTCATGCCCATTGTCACAAGCTATGCTGCTGCCGACTATAATGCCGGGCTCCAAAACTGGAGCTGCGCGCAAGGCGAAAACGGCGACATCTTCATTGGCAACAACACCGGTCTGCTACGGTTCGACGGCTACCGCTGGGAGCGTTACACCATCCCTAACAGGCAGATTGTGCGCTCGATACTCGCCGACGGAAATCGCATCTATGTGGGCACATATCGTGAATTTGGATTCTTCGAGCCCGACGAATGTGGCAACATGGTGTTCACATCGCTCCACAGCATGGTGAAACGCCGTAAACCCGAAACTCGCGACTACGACATCTGGAACATCGTGAAACTCAACGGAAAAATCTATTTCCAGTCGTTCAGCTCCTGGTTTGTATATGACGGCAAAACGGTGCGCGAGCACTACGACAGCGACTTCTTGCCCCTCTACTTCCACCGCATCGACAACCGAATCTTCGTGCAAATGATGAACGGCGACTTCTATCAGCTCATCAACGAGCAGATGCACTTCGCATTCTCCCGTGAAGAGGTGGGCGACGACCATGTGGTGGCTATCATCCCCAAAACACGCGGACACATGATTCTCTGCACCGAGTGGAACGGTCTCTACGACTTCGACGGGCAGCACGTCACACGCCGGAAAACCGAAATCGACAACGAGCTGCGCAGCCAGCAGGTGAACCGCGCCACTATGCTTCGCGGCGACTCCACAATCATCATCGGCACCATTCGCAACGGCATATATGCCATCAACAAGCAAGGCCGCTGCCTTTGGCACTGCAACATGAGCAACCGTCTCTACAACAACTCGGTGCTTTCCCTTTTTGTTGACCGCGACAACAACATCTGGTCGTGCCTCGACAACGGCGTCTCGCTCATCCACACCGGTTCGCCCTACTCGCTCCTGCGCCCCGATTCCTACGAGCTGTCGCTCGGTATGGTGTATGGCATCGACTGGATCGACAGCAAAATGTATATCGCCACCAATCAAGGCGCCTACACCTTCGACGAAATCTCAGGCTCTATCGCTCCTATAAATGGGGCGCAAGGACAAAACTGGCACATCGAGCACTTCCCTACCGGTCAAATCTTCATTGGAAACACCCGCCCATTGACGCTCAACGGCAATTCGGCTGCGCCAATTCCCGCCACCACCAATTCAAGCAGCACATGCCTGCACGAGTGCACCATTCACGGACAGCAAGTGTTGCTCGAATCGAGCTACATTGGCTTCCGCGTGTATCGCAAAGACCAAGGCCGGTGGAAACTCGCCTGCGAAATCAATACGCTCAACATCCCTCTGAGACACTTCGAGGTCGATCACTCCGGATCTATCTGGGCTGCACACATGAGCCGTGGGCTCTACAAGATTGAGCTCGACAAGTCGCTCTCTCGCATTGCCAACGTCACCCCGCTCAGCCAAATCCCCGGCGGTTTTGAAGGCGGAATTATGTTTGTGATGAAAATTCAAGGCCGCGTGATGTTTGCACACCAGACCCACCTCTACACCTACGACGACGTGAACAACCGCATCATCCCCGTCGATTTCCTCAGCTCCACCCTCAAGCGCAACGTGAACGCCGCCACTGCTATCGACACCCACAACTACTGGATTTCGAGCGACCACGACTACACCCTCATCAACATCTCCCACAACAGCGCCACCATCACCCAGACCGTGGCTGCCCGTTTCTTCGGCACCGAGTGCAACGAAACCAACAACAAGATTCTCGTGCACCGCAACGATGCCTATTTCCTCCTCAACAACGCCATTGGCCGATACAGCCGCCGCGATATGCCTCTTCCCACCTCGGTGAGCCATCTGACTTTCCACCGCATCACCTCTACCGACCGCGACAACAATCCCATCGCACTCCCGCTCGTGAGCGACAAAAGCGCCACCGCCGAAACCCTCGGCGACATCACATTCAATCTCTCACTGCCCCACTTCGACAACTCTATAGTCTATTTCCGCTATCACCTCGAAGGCGGTGGCATCGACCTCTCGTCGCAATCCCAAAACCCGCAAATTTCCTATACCAGCCTCGCCTACGGTCAATATCACTTCACCGCCGACGCTCTCAACGCCAACCATGAGCCTATCGGCACGGTGGAATACCACTTCAGTGTGCCACGCCCATTCTACCTCTCTTTTGTGGCTATCTGCATCTATGTGGTGCTCCTCGTGGCTGTCACCTACTTCTTCACCCGATGGCGCACCGCTCGCACCATGGAAGACCGCCGACGCGAATACGAAGCCGAAAAGGTGAAGCAAGACCTCAAAATGATGGAGCAGCAGCGCATCATCGACCGCCAGCAGCAACAGCTCCTCCAATCCGAGCTTTCCAATAAAGGTAAGGAAATCGCCAGCCTCGCTCTCGACGTGTTCACCAAAGACCGCGCCATCGAAAGCCTCCGCCAACTCGTGGGAAAGAAGCATCCCGGCGGAAAACTGCCGCAAGCCGAAGTTGACTCCCTGCTGAAGCAAATCAACACCTCCAATCTGCAAAACAAGGAGTTCTGGGACCTCTACCAAGCCAATTTCGACCTTATCCACGAGAACTTCTTCCGCAACCTGCGACAGCGTTATCCGGCTCTCACTCCGAGCGACCTCAAGTTCTGCGCTTTCCTGCGACTGAACCTCAGCACAAAGGACATTGCCAACATCACCAACCTCACCATCCGTGGCGTTGAAGCTGCCCGCTACCGTCTGCGCCGAAAACTCCAACTCCCCGAAGGCACCTCCCTTGTCGATTTCTTCATCGACTTCAAATAACCCCTCACCGCCCCTGAAAAAATATTTCTTCATCGATTTCAAATAACCCCTCACCGCCACCCCTGAAAAAAACATTCGGGGGTGCTTGTTGCTTTTTCCGCTCATTTGTTGTAACTTTACGCTGTGAAAGCAAAAAGTGGAGAATCTTGGATATTTTGCTACTTTTTCGGCATTTCTAAAGAAATCTAACACAAAAAATAGTATATGAACAAAAAAATCAGAATACTGGCGGTAGGAGCCGCCATGCTGGTGGGCGCAATGAGCACCGACGCTCAAGCCGAGCGACTCGTGATTCTTTCAACCAACGACACTCACAGCCAAATCGAACCCGATGCTGCCAACAAAGGCGGAATCCTGCGCCGTCGGGCTCTTATCGACAGCATTCGCGGCGCCGAGCGCAATGTGTTGCTCCTCGATGCCGGCGATGCTGTGCAAGGAACGGTCTATTTCAATATGTTCCGCGGCGAGGTGGAATTTGCCATGCTCGACAGCCTCGGCTACGATGCCTGCATCATGGGAAACCACGAGTTTGACAACGGCATGACCATTCTGAGCCGCCTCTACAGCAAGATGCGCACTCCCTTGCTCAATGCCAACTATCGCCTCGACGACACACCGCTCAAAGGTATCACCCGTCCCTACATAATAAAGAATTATGGAAACCGACGCATTGCCGTGGTGGGCATCAACCTGCTGCCCGAGGGCATGATTTCCCCCGAGAATAGCGTAGGTGTGCAGTATGCCAACGCTGCCGAGATTGCCGACCTCACCGCCGAGTATCTCAAGCGTGTGGAGCACGTCGATTTCGTAGTGGTGCTCACACATGTGGGCTACAGCGGAGGTCGCGACAACAACCCCACCGACAACATGATTGTGCAGCACAGCCACTACATCGACATGGTGGTGGGCGGGCACTCCCACACCACCATCGACCCTTCTGCGGCTAACAGCGTGCCATATATGCTCAAAAATGCCGACGGTCGCGACGTGCTCGTCACCCAGACAGGCTCGAAAGGCCGCAACCTCGGCTACACCGCCATCGACCTCGACCGCTTGGCAGTGGAGTGCTACAAGCTGCTCCCCGTTGACAGCCGCTACGATGGCCGCGCACAAGGCTACACCGGCATCAGCGAGTTTCTCGCCCCCTATCGCGCTAAAGTGGATTCGCTCATGAACCACACCGTGTGCCACTCCGCCGAAGCAATGCCAAACAACTCGCCTAAGGCGTGGAACCTTGTGGGCGATGCCGGATATGATATCGCCGCCAAGAACTCCAAGCTCAAAATCGACATGGCGATAATGAATGCCGGAGGCATACGCCAGTCGTTCCCCAAGGGAGCGGTTTCGGAGGGATTGATTAACTCCATGTTCCCATTCCGCAACAACATTGTGGTGCTCGAAATGACGGGGCAACAGTTGCTCGACGCCCTCGCAGTGATGGGAGGCCGTGGAGGCGACGTGGTGAGCCGTCAGTGCTATGTGGAATATGCCCGCCAAGGCACTGCCAAGCCGGCAAAGATATTGAAAGCTACCATCAACGGCAAAGCCATCGTCCCCGACAAGACCTATCTCGTTGCTACTCTCGATTATCTTGCCAACGGTGGCGACTACATGGAGCCTATGACTCATTGCAAGCGCCTGTATTCCGACCGCAAGCAGTTTGGCGAGCGTATGCTCGAATATGTGAAAGGCGTTGAAGCCAAGGGGCAAAAGCTGAAAGCCTCGGGCAAGCCACGCATGGTGAATAAGTAACCTACCAATTAATCACAATCTATCAACACAACCGGTGAATAAGGAGAAAGAGGAATGATGGACATTCGCAAAAAATTACTATTGGCAGCCACACTCATTGCTGTGGCAGCTTCGATGATAGCAGCCGGCCGCCAGCCAAAGATTTTCAATGGCGTTGACACCGATGCCATGAACCATTGGGTCGATACCACAATGGCTCGTCTCTCACTCGAAGAAAAAATCGCACAGCTCATGGTGCTGCATCTCGCACCAAGCACCCAGCCGGGCACCCTCGAAGCGGTGAAAAAGACTGTGGAGAAATATAAGATAGGCGGTCTGCTCTACTCAAGCGGCGACATCGTGTCGCAAGCCAAAATCAACAATGAGGCACAAGCCTTGAGCGAAATTCCGCTATTGATCACCGTCGATGCCGAGTGGGGACTCTCCATGCGGTTGAAAGACGCTCCCGTATTCCCCAAAAACATGATTCTCGGTGCCATCGACGACGACCGTCTGCTCTATGAGTATGGCCGCGAAATGGCTCGCGAATGTCGCGCCATGGGTATCCATGTGAATTTTGCCCCGGTGCTCGATGTGAACGACAACCCCGACAATCCTGCCATAGGTCTCCGCTCTTTCGGTGAAAACCCCGACTTGGTGGCTCGTCACGGCATTGCTTTTGCACGCGGACTTGAAGACAATGGCGTGCTCACGGTGGCTAAGCACTTCCCGGGTCACGGCAATCCCTCTACCGACTCCCACAAGACGCTCCCCACGGTGAACAAGACGCGCTCGGAGCTGAAGATGTGCGAACTGCTGCCTTTCCGCCAGTATATCGATGCCGGACTCTCGGGCATAATGGTGGGGCACCTCTATGTTCCTGCAATCGACAAGCGACGTGTGCCCTCGTCGATGTCGCCGGCTCACGTCACCGGTTTGCTGCACAACGAACTTGGTTTTGAGGGTCTTACGTTCACCGACGGCCTTGCCATGCGCGGTGCCGACATGGAAGAATCCAACTGCGTTACAGCCCTCATTGCCGGTACCGACATGCTGCTCTCTCCGCGCAACATTCCCACCGACATCATCGCCATTAAGCGTGCCGTGGATAGCGGCCGCATCAGCGAGCTGACCATCAACGAGCGTTGCGCTAAGGTGCTGCGCTTCAAGTATGCCCTGGGGCTTACCAAGCCGCAACAAATCGACCTCGACCGGGTGGAATCGGTCATCAACTCTCCCGAAGCCCAAAAGGTGGTGCGCCGATTGTGGGCAGGAGCCATCACTGTGCTGAAAAACAGCCACAATCTGCTGCCCGTGACGCGACTGGAGCGCCACAAAGTGGCTGTAGTGACCATCGGCTCATCCGACGGCTCCTCTACCATGTTCCAAAACCGCTGCGCAATGTACACCGAGACTCACCGCTTCAACTATCGCTCGGGCGAGTCGGTGCACTCGCTCAGCGGCAAACTCAACGACTACGACGTGGTGATTCTCGCCGCTCACACCGACAATGCCGAGTGCCGCGAGGTGATGTCGCAGCTGGCTTCAAAGCACGGAAATGTGGTATCGGTGATTTTCACAAGTCCTTACAAACTAAAGAATTACAAGACGATAATCAAAAAATCACGCTCGGTGGTTCTTGCCTACGAAAATATTGCCGTGGCGCAAGACTATGCCGCACAGACAATCTTCGGCGGCAACTCTGCACGCGGACTGATGCCGGTGACGGTGAAAGACGTTGCCAAGGCGGGCGATGGCGTGAAATTCGCAGCCACCCGACTGGGTTACACCACTCCCGAAGAGGTGTCGGTGAGCAGCTCTATGCTCTCAAAAATCGACTCTATCGTAGCCGATGCCCTCACCAAGAAGGCTTTCCCGGGCTGCCAGGTGCTCGTGGCTCGTCATGGCAAAGTGGTGTGCAACCGCAGCTATGGCACTACCGACTGGAAGACAAAGACTCCCGTAACCGGCGGCACACTCTACGACCTCGCCTCGGTGTCGAAAGCCACTGGCACATTGCCGGGAATTATGGAGCTATTTGACCGTGGCATGATAAAGCTCGACGACCCTGCAAGCAAATACATTCCACAACTCAAAGACGGCGACAAAAGCGACATCACTCTGCGCCAACTGCTCTACCACGAAACGGGCATTCCGGCTTCACTCAATATGTATGACGCAATGATCGACAAGGGCAGCTTCTCAGGCGACATGTTCCGCAGCCGCCGCGATGCCACCTACTCCATCCAGGTGGGGCCGCAATCGTGGGGCAACCGCAAGGCTTGCCTCCGCTCCGACATCACTGCCTCAAAGCCCTCTGAGGATATGCCCATTGAGGCTGCAAGCGGCATCTATGTGGGCCATTGCACCTACGACAGCATCATGAGCCGCATCTACAATGCCAAGCTGCGCCCTCGCAAGGATTATCTCTACAGCTGCCTCAACTTTTGCCTGCTGATGAATGTGGAGGAAAACCTCACCCACACGCCTCACAATGAGTGGGTTGAGAAACACTTCTTTGCCCCGCTCGGAGCATGGCACACAATGTACCGCCCCTTGGAGCGATTCTCGCGCACTCAGATAGCTCCCACCGAGCACGACACCTTCTTGCGCCGCCAGATTGTGCGCGGTCATGTGCACGACGAGACGGCAGCCTTCTCGGGCGGCGTGCAAGGCAATGCCGGACTTTTCTCTAATGCCAACGACCTTGCCAAGCTCTGCCAGATGTGGCTCAACGGCGGAACCTACGGCGGCGACCGCTATCTGAAACAAGCCACCGTAGATACTTTCTGCAAGGAGAAAAGCCCCAACTCGCGCCGCGGTCTCGGTTTCGACAAGCCCAACAAAGCCGATGAGCGCCATTCCCCCACTTGCAGCGAAGCTACGGCTGCCACATTCGGGCACCTCGGCTTCACAGGCACCGTGTTCTGGGTTGACCCCGACAACGACCTCATTTTCATATTCCTGTGCAACCGTGTGTCGCCCACACGCCACAATGCGGCATTCGACAAAACCAACATTCGTCCGCTGCTATTCTCCACAGTATATCAGTCGCTGAAAGACTGAATTTTACGCCCCAAAACATACTATTCCACAACAAAATGCTTAAAAAACGTAAAAAAATGCGCTTTTTAAGCATTTTCAATTACATAAAGTCAGCTATATCGGCATTTTATTTGTAATTTTGCAAAGAAAATTTGTTATACAAAAACAAATCGACATCACAAACTGTAAACTCTTTAGGTAAACCACCGCAAAAGTAGCCAAGATTCCATCAAATTGATAAACTACAAGCGGTTTCCTGCCTATCACAAATTATTAATTTCCGATAACCCAAAGTGGTATAACGGTGCTTTTTTTGAACATAATGGTTATGAGAAAAACGATAATTGCAAGTTTGCTCGTCGGTGCTTTGTTAGCCCCGATGGGTGCAAGTGCCGCCTTCTGGCACAAAAAAAAGAAACAAGTGGAAACCGAGGCACCAAAGCCCGACAGCGACTACAAGAAGCTCACAGGCAGCGACAGCACCTATGTGAAAGGTCTCTTTGGTGTGCTGAAAAAGAAGGGTAAATACTACTTTGAAATTCCAATCAGCCGCATGGGAAAGGATATGCTTGTGGTGAACCGCCTCTCCCGCGTGCCTAAAGAGCTCAACGAGGCTGGCGTGAACCGTGGCATCAACTATGAAACCCAGATGGTGCGATTCACACTCAGTGCCGACAAAAAGAATGTGGTGCTGCGCCAGCAGCGTCCGCTCCCCTACGCTCCCGTGGGCGATGACATCTCCCGCTCAATTGCCGACAACTTCATCTCGCCCATCATCGAGTCGCTCGAAGTGAAAGCCTTCAACTCCGACTCAACCACCGTGGTAGTGGAGGTCACCGACCTCTACAACGGCAAGGAAACGAGTGTAAACAATGTGTTCCAGAATATCAACATCCACACTTCGGCTAAGCCTGCCCTCTCACGAATTATCGACATCAAGGCATACGACAACAATGTAGTGGCTAAATCGGAACTTACCACAAAGGTGACCGAAGGCAACGAGTCGGTGTTTGTGACCGTGGAAGTGGCTTCGTCGATTGCACTGCTGCCTGAGGAACCTATGCAGGTGCGCTTCGACTCGCCGCGTATAGGCTACTTCACCACCGATGTGCTCAGCTTCAGCGACGACCAGCAGCGTGTGGATAACCGCCACTATGTGCAACGCTGGCGCCTCGTGCCGAGCGACACAGCTGCCTACCTAAAGGGGCAACTCGTGCAGCCGGTGAAGCCCATAAAATTCTACATCGACAACCGCGCACCACGCAAGTGGCGCAAATATCTGCTGCAAGGTATCACCGATTGGAACATGGCTTTTGAGCGCATTGGTTTCAAGAATGCCATTGTAGCCGAAATGCTGCCCGACAGCATCAGCGCCACCGACGACGATTTCAATAATTCCACCCTCATGTATGCTGCCAGCACCAAGGCTAACGCCATGGGTCCCTCCACCATCGACCCTCGCACCGGCGAGATTCTCGAGGCCGACATCATGTGGTGGCACAATGTGCTATCGATGCTCCAGCAGTGGATTACGGTGCAGACCGGTGCCGTGTGCCCGGCAGCCCGCACCGTAAATCTCCCCGACTCGCTCATGGGCGATGCCATTCGCTTTGTGATTTGCCACGAGGTGGGGCACTCGCTCGGACTGCGCCACAATATGATTGCATCGGCAGCTTTTGCCGTCGATTCGCTCCGCTCGCACTCGTTTACCGACCGCATGGGTTGCACCTCGGCATCTATCATGGACTATGCTCGCTACAACTACATCGCTCAGCCCGGCGACGGTGTGACGAAGCTCGCTCCCCACATCGGACCCTACGACCTGCTCGCCATCGAGTATGGCTACCGCTGGTATGGCACAATGAGCCCCGAAACTGAGCGCAAGCACCTCAACAGCCTGCTCAAGGCACACACCGGCTCACTCTACCGCTACAGCGAGGCTCAATCGTCGCGCTATGCCGTCGATCCCCGTGCTCTTAGCGAAGACCTTGGCGACGATGCCGTTAATGCCGCCACCTGCGGAATCAAAAACCTCAAGGTGGCTATGGACAACATACTGAAGTGGACTACCACCGGCGAGGAAAACCAGACCTACGAGGAGGCTTCGCGCCTGCACTACGCCATAGTGAACCAGTGGAACAACTATCTCTATCATGTGCTCGCCAATGTGGGCGGCATCTATCTGGAGAATACCACCGTGGGCGATGGTGTGGCTACTTTCACCTTTGTGCCGCGCGAGAAGCAGCAGCGTGCTGTGAAGTTCCTCATCGACAATGTGGTGACTTATCAAAAGTGGCTCTTCGGCAGCGACCTCTATCGCTACACATTCCTCAACAAAAACACTCCCCACGGCATCGTGGAATACTCGCCCTCACAGATTATGCGCAACGCACAGGCCTACGTGTTCTACGACCTCATGGAGAACGACCGCCTCATGCGTATGCTCGAAAATGAGATGCACAACGGCAAAAAGGCTTACACAGCCGTTGACCTCATGAACGACTTGCACCGCGCCGTGTTTGCCACCACAATTGCCGGCCGCGTGCCCGACGTAATCACCCGCAACACGCAGAAGCTCTTCGTTGATGCCCTGATTACTGCCGCAGCATCGGTGGAGGGTATCAAGGTGAACAAGCGTATTGCCGACGAAGGTAGCCATTTGGGCTCTGCCGAGCAAATGTGGGGTGAGCGCATTCTCAACCCCGACGAGCATCTGTTCTGCTCGTGTGGCGACGACCACGAGCGCATGGGCCGACGCCGCGAAGTGAGCTTCTATGGCTCGCAAATCAATCGCACAAGCGATGCAATCTCGGTGAAGCGTGGCGAGCTGCTTCGCATCAAGGACTTGCTGAAGCAGCAGCAATATATCGCCGACGAGGCTGCACGCTACCACTACAAGGACCTCATCCTCCGCATCAACAATGCGCTGGAGATTGCCAATTAGTCCTATTAGTCTAATTAGTCCTATTAGACTAATTGAAAAATAAGAAACGAATTTCACATAACACAAGACGCATAATAGATGAAAAGATTTTTTAATATCATTTTGTTGGCACTGGCGGGAATAATCTCCGTCCAGGCTGCCGACGTGGTGATTAAGGGCACCGTGATTGCCGCCGAAGATGGCGAACCTCTCATCGGTGCAACCGTGGTGGTGACTGCAAAGGAGCTGAAGCACGCAGGTAGCCACAAAACCAACGTGAGCACAATGACCGACATTGATGGCAACTTCACCCTTGCTGTCCCTGAGGGTGTGAGGGAGATTGAGAGCCGGTATGTGGGCTTTGGAAACACCACTTTTGCCCTCTCTGCCGGGCAGACCGATGTGGTTATCAAAATGCAAGCTACTGCCACCGAACTGAGCGAGGTGGTGGTGACAGGTTACCAGAAAATCGAGAAGCGCAAGCTTACTGCTTCGATTCAGACGGTGAGCGTCGATGACAATATGCTCGGTAGCGCAATGAACATCGACCAGGCGCTTGCCGGACAGGTGTCGGGTCTTGCTTCTACCACCACTTCGGGCGCTCCGGGTGCTTCACCGAAAATACGCATTCGCGGTACGTCGTCGCTCAATGGCACACAAGACCCTCTGTGGGTGCTCGACGGAATACCTCTCGAAGGCACCGAAATCCCTTCGATGGACGAGCTGAAGGACATCGACAACATCTATTCTACCGCCGTGGCGGGCATCAATCCTGCCGACATCGAGAGCATCACAGTGCTCAAGGATGCTGCCGCTACTGCTATATATGGTGCACGCGCCGCAAATGGTGTGATTGTTATCACCACCAAGAGCGGTAAAGCCGGAAAAACCAAGGTGAATTTCTCTACTCGCCTCACCGTGTCGCCGCGTCAAGGAATCGACCGCCTCAATCTGCTCAATTCGAGTGAAAAAGTGGATTTGGAGCTTGCTTTGCTTGGCTCTGATTTCACCTATCGCCAGAATAAGGGCGAGGTGTCGCGCATCATCAATGCTGCGGGCGAGCTAAATGCCTACACTTCGGGTGGCTGGGCTGCCCTTTCGAGTGACACACAGCAGAAAATCAACGCTTTGCGCTCAATCAATACCGACTGGAACGACATTCTCTTCCGCGACACTTTCAGCCAAGAATATAATTTGAGTCTCTCGGGCGGAAACGACAAAGCCACCTACTACACCTCGCTCGGTTATCAAGATGAGCTTGGTAATGTGGTGGGAGTGGAGGCTAACCGCTTCAACGTGACCGCAAAAACCACTTACCGACTGAGCCGCAAACTCAAAGTGGGTGCTTCGCTCTTTGCCAACCGCCGCGTGAACAAATCAAATATGACCGATGCCGACGGATTCACCAATCCCGTGTATTATTCGCGCCGCGCCAATCCCTACATGACCCCATTCAATGCCGACGGCAGCTACAACTACGACACCGACATTCAGGGTCGTGGCGACTCCGACTTGAAATTCAACATCTTCGAGGAGCGAAACGGCACCGACTATGAGCTTGAAACCAAGTCGGTTTCGGCGATCTTCGATGGCGAGTTCCGCTTCAATGAGCAGCTCAAGGTGCTCACCCAAGTGGGTCTTCAGCTCGACGATGCCAACAAAGCGCAAGTTGCCGACGCCGAGACCTACACCATGCGCAAGGATATTGAGCGCACCACGCTCTCAATTCTCGACGGCAAGTCGTTCCTCCCCGACGGCGGAAAAAAGCTCTCGTCGAGCAGCACCAACTCGCAAATCACCTGGAAGCTGCAAGGCGAATACAGCGCCAAGTTTGCCAACACCCACGAGGTAGAAGCTATGGTGGGAACCGAGATACGCAAGACGTGGTATAAGTCGATTTCAGCCAACGGCTACGGCTACGACCGCAAGACGCTGCAAACCAAGCCCGTTATCTTCCCCAACGAAACTTGGGCGAAGCTCTATCCGCTCTACAACGAGAGCTATGTGGAGAACGCTTTCGCTTCGTTCTTCGCCACCGGCTCCTACACCTTCAAGCAGCGCTACACCCTGGGTGGCAGCGTGCGCTTCGACGGCAGCGACATGTTTGGCGTTGCCAAGAAATACCGCTTCCTGCCCCTCTACTCGGTGAGCGGCTTGTGGCGAATAAGCGACGAGCCGTGGCTCGAAGAGACTGAGTGGCTCAACAATCTCGCACTGCGCGCTTCCTATGGTATCCAGGGTAACATCGACAAGAACACCTCATCATACGTGATGGGCGACTACCAGAATGTGACTATCCTCCCCGGAAACACCGAGGAGATGATTTCGGTGAGCACACCACCCAACTCCAAACTCCGCTGGGAGAAGACTAAGACGTTCACCGCCGGAGTTGACTTCGGAGTGCTCAACAATGCCATCAACTTGAGCGTGGATTTCTACACCCGAAATGGTAGCGACCTTATCGCCACTCAGATGCTGGCTCTCGAAAGCGGCTTTGCCTCGATGCTCGTCAACTGGGCTTCGCTGCGCAACACCGGTGTGGAAATCAGCATAGGCACTCGCAACATCCACACCAAAGACTTCATGTGGATGACCAACTTCAACTTTGCCTACAACAACAACAAGGTGCTCCGCGAGCAGATTCCCGAGAACCAGACTACCCCGGGACGTGAGGGCTACCCTGTGGGCGCTATCTTCGCTCTGAAGTCGGCAGGAATCGACGATGAAGGCTATCCGCTGTTCTACAACAAGCAGGGCGAGAAGGTGACTGCCACCGAGCTGCTGAAGCTCAACGCTGCCGGCGCAAGCACTCTCACTGCTGCCGAGCAACGCGACCTTTACAGCTACATCGGTTCGAGCGAGCCACTCTTTACGGGTGGTTTCAACAACACCTTCACCTATCGCAACTGGGAGCTTGCCGTGAACTTCATCTTCAACCTGAAGATGTTTGTGCGCTGCCAGCCGTCATACTCGCTCGCCAACTTCGACCGCGGAATGAACACCAACCGCGACATTCTCAACCGCTGGACGCCCGAGAACCCCAACGGCACATTCCCGCGCCTTATCAACAGCACCGACCGCCCGGCTGAGTACATCCAATATGCCGAATTTGGCTTGTATGAGATGAGCGACACCTGGGTGAAGCGATGCGACTATGTGCGCTTGCAAAATCTGCGTCTTGCCTACACTCTGCCGTCGGAGCTTACCAAGAAAGCTCACCTCGACAAGGTGACTGTGGGCTTGGAAGGACGCAACCTGCTCGTGTTTGGCTCCAACTACAAAAACTACCTCGACCCTGAGACAATGGGCAACCAGTTTGCGCAGCCTATCCCCAAATCGGTGTCCTTTAACTTGAACGTGAATTTCTAAACAAGCAATTTTTGAGGAAAAATGAAGAAAACAAGCATATATAAAGCATTTTTGGTAGCTGCAATGGCTCTCACGCTGGGCAGTTGCGACGATTTTCTCGACATTCAGCCCACCGGACGTGTGATTATCACCACCGCAAAGGAGTTTCGCGAAATGCTCACCCAGGCCTACTCGATAGTGCCCGAGGACCGCGGTCTTGCCACTTTCCGCAGCGATGAGTTCACTATGGACGCTACCCTCTCACAGGAGGACATCAGCAGCTTCCGCGACATCTGGACGTGGAATGACGTCAGCCCCGACGATGCCACTTCCACCTTTGGCTGGCGCAGCTACTACCAGGTGATTTATGAGGCTACCTACACCATTGAGAGCCGCGACAAAATCACCGAAGGCTCTGAGGCTGAAATCAACCAGCTCGTGGGCGAGAGCTACATGCTTCGCGCCTATATGCACTTCCTGCTCGTCAATCTCTATGGCGAGCCTTTCACCGCACTTGCCGACCCCTATACATCGAAGGCGGTGCCACTGAAGCTCGACACCGATCCCTACCGTGTGCTCTCGCGCAACACTGTGGGCGAAATCTTCGACCAAATAATCAGCGACATCGACGCTGCCGAGAAGCTCATCAACGTTGATGAGTGGCAAACCGGGCTCAACTACCGCTTCACCACCACCGCCGTAGATGCTCTGCGCTCGCGTGTGTATCTCTACATGGGACGCTGGAACGATGCCCTTGCTGCTGCCAAGCGCGTGCTTGCCAAGAAATCGGCACTGAGTGACCTCAACACCGAGCTGCCCAATGCCTACAACTCAGTGGAGAGCATTGTGGCTCTTGAAGAGGTGATGACAGCCACCTACGCCCGTGCCGGTAAGGTGAACCGCGACCTCTTCCGCGCCTACAGCAGCAACGACCTGCGCCGCTCAAAATACTACAAGCAGGTGACTGCCTCCAACATTCAGCTCCTGAAGAGCGGAAGCAACCAATATGCCTGCTCTTTCCGCACCGGCGAAATCTATCTCAATGCCGCCGAGGCTGCCCTTGAAGCCGGCAATGCCGATGAGGCACGCAGCTATCTGCTCCCCCTCATGAAAAGCCGCTACAAGGATGCCTACTACACCGAGCGCGAGGCTGCCGTGAACGCCATGAGCGCCGAGGAGCTGCGCGAGGAGATTTATGCCGAGCGACGTCGCGAACTCGCATTTGAGGGACACCGCTGGTTCGACCTGCGCCGCACCACCCGTCCCGAACTCACAAAGACATGGGGAGGCGAAACCTATACGCTCTCGGCAGGCGACAGCCGCTACACGGTGCGCATACCAAGCGTCGCCATCGCAGCCAATCCCAATCTTGCCAATTAAGCTACTCTATCATTCATTACATTTCTAAATACAATTATTATGAAAAAGTTTTTACTTTCATTATCAATCGCATTAGCCACCATAGGTACAGCTAATGCTCAGTACAAAAGCGACGTTAGCGGAATTAAGCTTAAATCCGAATCAGCATACGCCGGCATGATCACTGCCGAGGATTACGTTCGCCACCACGCCACCACATTCGATGCCGAGGGCAATGCCTTCGTTTCGACTGCATTCAGCTCCACGTTGAATGGAATTGAACCTATCGGTGTGAGTGCAATGGTAATCAAGCTCAATGAGAATGGCGCACAGGCATGGTCGGCTCCCATCGTTGGTGCAGCCACTGTGAAAGACCTCCTCAGCGATGGCAACGGCGGCGTGTATGCAGCCGGTGTATTTGCCGACGAAGTGGAATTCCGCGGCACCGACGGCGAGAGCACTACCATCGACGGATATATGGAGGAAGGCGCCTACACTACTTCTCAAGCAGCCTCATTCATTGCCCACTATGATGCCGATGGAAAGCTCCTCAAGCTCAACAAAGTTGTGCCTACGCACGACCCGAATCTCGATGCCACGTTCATGTACTACCCAGTCGATGGCGATATCTATTGCACCATAAGCAAGCTGATGAAAGACGGCGATAAGCTTTATGCCAAGTTTGACTACTGCGGTAAGGTGACCGCAGATGAGAACTCCGCAACTTCAGGCTCTATGGACATGGAGGGCTGGGGATTCTATTTCCAGGCAATGAAAGCCGCCGGCGTGGCTGAGGTCAGCGACGAACTCGGGTTGAAGAACATTGTAGTGAATATGTACACCAACAAATTCACCGAACTTTATTCCCTCCAGGAAGTGTTCTCAAGCACTGCCACAATGAAGAACGGACACCTCTATGTGGGTGCAATCGGCAATGGTGATGTGAACGTGGTGACTGCAACAGGTGCTGAGACTCTCTCGTTTGAGCTTTCAGAAGCTGGCCTTAACTTTGGCTACATCGTTGCCGACTTCGACCTCAACGACCCAACTAAGTCACAAATAAAGAGCTTCATCGGCGCTACTGAGGATTCGTTTGTGGCAACATCAATGAGTAACATGTACTTCGCAGGCGACTTGCTGATGATTGCAGGTAACTTCCAGGGCAAACTCGGCTTCAACAACGACATTACTGCCAAAGGCTCAAGCGACATCTATGCAGCTGCCCTCAATCCTGCCGACCTCTCGGTTGTAGCTGCCAAGGCTTCGGGATACGACGAAGGCGACAAGACAAAATTTGAGGAAATCTTCACCTCAAGCGCAGTTTGTGGCGATAAGCTCTTCATCAACGGCTATACTTCGGATAAGACCGACCACATTCTCGCTGCCCCACTCTGCTATATCTACGATATGACTACCGGCACGCTCTCTGACGTTGCCAATGGCGGCTACATCTTCGGAACTGCTGTCAACGAAGCCGGCAACATGCTTCTCAACGCTTGGTCGCTCGACCTCACTTTCTCTTGCTTCACTCGCTATGAAGTGACTTCGGGTGGCGTAAGCGATGCCATCGGCAAACTCGACGTGAAGGTATATCCCAACCCTGTAGCCGACGTGCTTCACTTCTCTGAGGCTGCCGACGTAGAGCTCACTTCGCTCAGCGGCGCCAAGGTTGCTGCTGCAAAGGATGTGACTTCACTCGACGTAAATGGACTGGCTCAGGGCGTATATGTGGCTAAGGTCACTACCGCTACCGGCACTCGCACTGTGAAAATAGTGAAGAATAAATAATTGTGTAAATAATATTAAACAATCATAAATATACTTAAATTTTCGTGGCATATTCACAGCGATTTATTAAATATGTTGTGAGTATGCCCGATTATTGGTATATTTGCAGTGAGTTTAAGGAAACTGAATTCGGAGGGGGCAGGGTTTGCTCCCTCGTTTTTTTGCCAAAAGCAAAAGACACCAAAGCCGCCACCGCCTGCAGCCGTAGCTGCAAGCATGGCAGAAATTACGCAAACAGCATTTTTTAGATAATATATGATTGACAAGAAAGCGATAATCGACGTGGTGAATGAGGCTCTTGCCGGAACCGACGCATTCCTCGTGGAAGTGACCGTGAGTGGCGACAACCGCATAGTAGTGGAAATCGACAGCTTCACATCGGTGAGCATCGACGACTGCGTGCGCCTCAACGACATCATTGAATCGCACTTCGACCGCGACGTGGAAGACTATGAGCTCGAAGTAGGCTCGGCAGGATTGACCTCCCCGCTGCGCGTGAAAGCCCAATACGACAAAAACGTGGGCAACCCCGTGGAAGTGCTCACCGCCGACGGGCGCAAGCTCAAAGGCGAGCTGAAAGAAGCCGGCGACGACAATTTCACCATTGTGGTGAGCCGCAAGGTGAAGCCCGAGGGTGCCAAGCGCCCGGTGATGGTCGATGAAGACGTCACCCTGAAATACGACGAAATAAAATATACTAAATACTTAATAGAGTTTTAACAACTGACTATGGCAAAGAAAGAGGAAACCATTGATATGGTGGATCGTTTTTCGGAATTTAAGGAGCTGAAAAACATCGACAAGACCACAATGATTAGCGTCTTGGAGGAATCATTCCGCAGTGTCATCGCCAAAATGTTTGGCAGCGATGAGAACTTCGACGTGATTATGAACCCCGACAAGGGCGACTGCGAGATTTATCAAAACCTCGAAATCGTTCCCGACGGCGAGGTTGTTGACCCCGTGAAGCAAATCAGCATCACCGACGCAAAAAACGACCCCGACGATCCCGACCCCGACTGCGAAGTGGGCGAAGACCACACCAAGAAGATTGATTTCGCAAGCTTCGGCCGACGTGCCATTCTCAACCTGCGCCAGACTCTTGCCAGCAAGATTCTCGACCTGCAGAAGGATGCCATCTACGCCAAATTCAAGGAGATGGAAGGCGAACTCGTGACAGGCGAGGTGTATCAGCTGTGGAAGCGCGAAATCTTGCTTCTCGACGACGACAAGAACGAGCTACTCCTCCCCAAGGACCAGCAGATTCCTAGCGACTTCTACCGCAAGGGCGAAACCGTGCGCGCAGTAATCTATAATGTTGACAACAAGAACAACAACCCGAAAATCACCGTGTCGCGCACCAGCGAGAATTTCTTGCGCCGCCTCTTCGAGCTTGAGGTGCCCGAAATTCACGACGGACTTATCTTGATTCGCGCCGTTGCCCGCATCCCGGGTGAGCGTGCCAAGATTGCCGTAGAGAGCTACGACGACCGCATCGACCCCGTAGGTGCCTGCGTGGGCGTGAAGGGTGCCCGCATCCACGGCATCGTGCGCGAGCTTCGCAACGAGAATATCGACGTGATCAACTACACCAACAATCCGTCGCTCTTCATTCAGCGCGCATTAAGCCCCGCCAAGATTTCATCAATCCGTCTCGACGAGGAGAACAAGCACGCTGAGGTGTTCTTGCGCCCCGAGGAAGTATCACTTGCCATCGGTAAGGGTGGATTGAACATTCGCCTCGCTTCGATGCTCACAGGCTATGAAATCGACGTTTATCGCGACCTTGAAGACAACGAGGAGGATATCTACCTCGACGAGTTCAAGGACGAAATCGACGGCTGGGTAATCGAAGCCCTCAAGGATATGGGTTGCGCCACAGCTAAGGCTGTGCTCAACACTCCGCGCGAAGAGCTCATCGAAAAAGCCGACCTTGAAGAGGACACTGTAGATAACGTGCTCGCAGTGCTCAAGGCCGAATTTGAAGACTAAGAGCTTCACACCTCACCTCTCTCCCCTAAACTCTCCGCTAAATAAAAAAACAAGAACGAAAGTAGAATATATGCCAGTAAAGATTAGTAAAGTAGCAAAAGACCTGAACGTGGGTACTCAGACCCTAATCGACTTCTTAAGCAAGAAGAAGATTACGGTAGATTCCAATCCCAACGCCCGCATTAGCGACGAGCACTACCAAATGCTCCTCAACGAATTCAAGACCGACAAAGATCAGCGCATCAAATCGGACAATTTCATCAGCGAGCGCCGACAGGAAAAGGCTAAACCTGCATCAGCGCCTGCTGCTACCGAACAGTCGAAGGAGCAGCCAAAGCCCGAGGTGATTAAGACCACCATCGAGCCTGTGCAAGCCCCCAAAATCATAGGTAAGATTGACCTCAACAAGCCCATCAAGCCCGCAGCACCAAAGCCCGAGCCTGCAAAGCCGCAGCCCGAGCCTGCAAAGAAGGCTGAGCAGCCCAAGCCACAGCAACCTGCTCCAAAGCCCGCTCCAAAGCCTGCCGAGAAGCCCGCTGCACCCGTAAAGGAGCAGCCCAAGCCACAGCCTGAGCCGGCTAAGGTGGAAGCTCCTGCACAAAAAGAGGAAGAGGAAATCTTCACCCTCAACAAGCCTACGCTCCGCACCACTCTCAACGTGGTGGGCAAAATCGACCTTTCGGCTATCAACCAGCAGACTCGCCCCAAGAAGAAGAGCAAGGAGGAGCGCCGCAAAGAGCGCATCGACAAGGACAAAGCTCGCCAGGAGGCTCGCAACGCGGCTGCCGAGGGCGGAAACCAGGGCGACCGCAAAAAGCGCAAGCGCATTGGCAAGGAGAAAATCGACATCGAGAAGAGCGCCAACCAATTCCAGGGTCAATCCTCTAAGAAGGACCAACCCAAGGGTGCTTCGGCAGTTGTCGCTTCCGACATCGTTGCCGAAAAGGGCTCGAAGAAGAACCGCAACAAGAACAAGCGTCCGCTCAAGCCCGAAGTGAGCGATGAGGAAGTACAGAAGCAGGTGAAAGAAACTCTCGCACGCCTCACCACAAAAGCTCCCAAGAAAGCTGCCAAGTGGCGCAAGGAGAAGCGCGAAGACTTCCGAGAGCGTGAGCGCGAGGCTGCCGAACTCGAAGCAGCTGAGGAAAAGACACTCAAGCTCACCGAGTTTGTTACTGCCAACGACCTGGCAGTGATGATGGACGTGCCTATCAACAAAGTTATCGGCACTTGCATGAGCATCGGCGTGATGGTGTCGATCAACCAGCGTCTCGACGCCGAGACCATCAACCTCGTTGCCGACGAGTTTGGCTTCAAGACCGAGTTTGTAAGCTCTGAAGTGGTTGAAGCAATCAACAGCGAGGAGGATTCGGAGGAAGACCTCGAGCCGCGTCCACCGGTAGTGACCGTGATGGGACACGTTGACCACGGTAAAACTTCACTCCTCGACTACATCCGCAACGCCAACGTGATTGCCGGTGAGGCTGGTGGTATCACTCAGCACATCGGTGCCTACAACGTGAAACTGAAAAACGGTCAGCACATCACATTCCTCGACACTCCGGGTCACGAGGCTTTCACCGCAATGCGTGCCCGTGGTGCCAAGGTTACCGATATCGTTATTATCATCGTGGCTGCCGACGACAATATCATGCCGCAGACTATCGAGGCTATCAACCACGCCTCGGCTGCCGGTGTGCCTATCATCTTTGCTATCAACAAAATCGACAAGCCTACCGCAAATCCCGAGAAGATTAAGGAAGGCCTTGCCAATATGAACTACCTCGTGGAAGACTGGGGTGGTAAATACCAGTCGCAGGACATCTCGGCTAAGAAGGGTATCGGCGTGACCGAACTCCTCGACAAGGTGCTCCTTGAGGCTGAAATGCTCGAACTCAAAGCCAACCCCAACCGCAAGGCTACAGGCTCAATCATTGAGTCGTCGCTCGACAAGGGCCGCGGATATGTGGCTACGATGCTCGTGCAAAACGGTACGCTCCATGTGGGCGACATCGTGCTTGCCGGTACTCACTACGGCAAGGTGAAGGCTATGTTCAACGAGCGCAACCAGCGCATCACCGAGGCCGGTCCGGCTACTCCGGCGCTTATCCTCGGCTTGAACGGCGCCCCCACCGCAGGCGACACCTTCAACGTGATGGATACCGACCAGGAGGCTCGCGAAATTGCCAACAAGCGCGAGCAACTGCAGCGTGAGCTCGGTCTCCGCACTCAGAAGCGCGTTACTCTTGAGGATATTGGCCGCCGCAAGGCTCTTGGCAGCTTCAATGAGCTTAACATCATCGTGAAGGGTGATGTGGATGGCTCTATCGAGGCTCTTAGCGACTCGCTCATCAAGCTCTCTACCCCCGAGGTGCAGGTGAATGTGCTCCACAAGGCTGTGGGTGCTATCTCCGAGAGCGATGTGGTGCTCGCTTCGGCATCCGACGCCTACATCGTGGGCTTCCAGGTGCGTCCGTCGCAGGCTGCACGCCGCCTCGCCGAGAAAGAAGGTGTGGACATCCGCCTCTATTCGGTTATCTACAAGGCCATCGAGGAGGTGAAGAGCGCAATGGAGGGTATGCTTGCTCCGGAGCTCAAGGAGGAAATCCTTGGAAGCGCCGAGGTGATGCAGACCTACCACATCTCGAAGGTGGGAACCATTGCCGGAGCCATTGTGCGTGAGGGTAAGGTGAAACGCAACTGCAAGGTGCGCGTGATTCGCGACGGCATCGTGCGCTACACCGGCGACCTCGGCTCGCTCAAGCGCTTCAAGGACGACGTGAAGGAGGTTACCAACGGCTATGAGTGCGGTCTCAGCGTGGCAGGCTACAACGACATCCAGGAGGGCGACTTCATCGAGTCGTTTGAGGAAGTCGAAGTGAAGAAGTCGCTCTGATGCCCACATCGGCATCACCGCGTTCAAAATCTCTAATTGAATAATACACATAGCAATTATATGGCTATCGAAATAAGGAAAATCGACACCAAGAGCGGACTTCGCAAGTTTGTGAAGTGGGGCATCAAACTCTATGACGGCAACGACTGCTTCGTCCCGCCTCTTGTGTGGGACGATGTGAACACCCTCGACCTGCACAAAAACCCCGCTTTCGACTTCTGCGAGAGCATCTATTTCATGGCTTACGACGACGGAAAGCCCGTTGGGCGCATTGCCGGTATCATCAACCGTGTGGTGAACGAAAAGACCGGCAAAAACACCCTGCGCTTTGGCTGGCTCGACTTTATCGACGACCCCAAGGTGAGTGAGGCTCTTTTCCGCGCCGTTGAAGTGTGGGGCCGTGCAAAGGGCATGGAAGAAATTGTGGGGCCGCTCGGCTTCACCGACATGGATCCCGAGGGAATGCTCGTGGAAGGTTTCGACCAGGAAGGTACCATGGCTACCATCTACAACTATCCCTACTACCCCAAGCACCTTGAGGCTCTGGGCTTTGAGAAAGAAGCCGACTGGGTGGAATTTCGCATGACGGTGCCCGACGGCATCCCCGAGCGCTACCAGCGCATCAGCGACATCATAAAGCGCAAATATGAGCTTTCTACGCCCAAATACACCAGCGCAAAGAAGCTCGTGAACGACTATGGCCAGGAGATATTCAAGCTCATCAACGAGGCCTATTCTGAGCTCTACGGCTACTCGCCGCTCACTCCGCGCCAAATCGACCACTACATCAAGATGTATATCCCCGTGCTGCGCCTCGACAACATCTCGCTCATTGTGGATAAGGACAAGAAGCTGATAGGCGTGGGCATTGCCGTGCCGTCGATGTCGAAAGCACTCATCAAGTGCCGCGGACGCATGTTCCCCTTCGGCTGGATTCATCTGCTGAAAGCCCTGCGCGGACAAAACGATGTGGTAGATCTCCTGCTTGTGGCAGTGAAGCCCGAGTATCAGAGCAAGGGCGTGAACTCGCTGCTTTTCACCGACCTCATTCCGTGCTTCATCAAGAACGGATACAAGTTTGCCGAGAGCAACCCCGAGCTTGAACTCAACCAGAAAGTGCAGTCGCAGTGGGGCTACTTCGAGACGCGCCAGCACAAGCGTCGCCGCGCCTACCGCAAGTCGCTCTAATCCACCGCAACACATACGCAACAAATATCCCCGACCCTCGCCCCATCTGCGAGAGCCGGGGTTTCCTTTCCCCACCCGCCCCCGCATTAGCCCGCCATAAATTCCCGGCAGCTTAATCAAGCAAAAATTCCTCGATATTCCCCGGCGTAATCACCTTGAACTCTGCATCGGGATAAGCCGCCATAAATGCGTTGGGGCAACGTACATCGGCTTTTTTCTGATTCCACTTAAATTCAAATGCACTGATTTTGCCGTTCACTTCCTCAACATAATCCACCTCCTTTTGCAGCCGCGTACGCCAAAACCACGATTGCGCAAACGACATATTGCCTATGTTGCGCTTCATACGCTCGGCAATGACAAAATTTTCCCACAAATCGCCCACATCTTGCCTATTCTCAATCTGCGACATGTTCCCTATCACAGCATTGCGAATACCCAAATCCCAAAAATAAATCTTGCGGCTTGATTTCAGCTCATTGCGCTCATTGCGGGCAAAACTCGTGAGCCGGAACAACACATATGACTTCTCAAGCACATCAACATATTTTTCCACCGTCTTTGAATCGAGTCCCACAAGATTACCCACCTCATTATACGACACCTGACTTCCTATCTGCAGAGCCAGAGCCTTCAACATTCGCATAAGTTTGTCGGGCTTCAGCACCCCGTCGAGAGAAAGAATATCTTTATACAAATAACTGTCGGACAACTCCTTCAGGATAATATGCTCACTGCCCGGGTTAGTGACCACTTCGGGATAATAACCAAAAACCATGCGATGCGGTATCAGGCGTGATTCCTCAAGAAAACCATTGTGGCTCACCATCTCCTCAAATGTGAGAGGGAACATGCGAAATTCGCGTTTTCTTCCCGTGAGTGATTCGTTCACCTTTGCTGCAAGCTGGAAACTGCTACTTCCGGTAGCCACCACCTGCACACCATCGATTTGGTCGGTAATCAATTTCATTCTCAAGCCAATATCAGGAATACGCTGTGCCTCATCAATCACCACAATGTGATTGCCACCAATAATGGCTCTTAACCGAGTGGAAGAAATGTCGCGGAACAGGTTCTGCACATCCACGTCGTCACCATTAAGCCACATCACATCATCTCGATTGCCAAGCATTGTGCGCAGCAGGGTGGATTTTCCCACCTGTCGTGCTCCCATTATCAATATCGCCTTATTGCTTCCGAGCAAAGGCAGAATGTGTTGTTTTAATTTTCGGTCGATCATCGCACAGGGTTATTATTGGTTTTCACGCTGTGAAATTAGTGCATTTTGGGGTGAAATCCAAAAATATCGCGACTTTTTTGGATTTAATTCCGAAAATATCGCGATTTTTTCGGAATCCATTCCAAAAAAGTCACATTCATTTCAGGGTGAGGGCGCGGGCGAGGCCCACGTAGGAGATTTTGAAGCCTATTTGGTAGCCCTGAAGGTCGGGCGACGACTTGGAATATACGGCGTGGGCAACGTAGGGCGTGATGCGCACAATTGAGGTGAGCTGCTCACGCTTGCCAAAGAGGAAGGGAAGATTCGACACATAGTGAT
>JBJFEF010000204.1:3242-6743 GCA_051890435.1 Muribaculaceae bacterium | reverse complement strand
TCAACATTGCAACCGAAACCATCGCCCAAGCCACAGGCTTATCGCCCGAAGAAATAGCAACGTTGTAACACTATCGGTGATGTTCTGCCAATAATTTCTTCCGACCCTCAGAAACATCAATAACTATCTGCACAACCATGCCACACTCTCCCACAGCAGATAATGACAATAGCATCTTTTTTTCAAAAGTATTTCAAACCTAAATATTCTACTTATATATGGCTGAAATCTTTTTAGTTCCTTCAGGTGGATTAGCTAATCGAATGCGTTCTATTGCCTCAGCCATCGCTTTGGCAAAAGCATTGGATTCGCCTCCACCTTCTATAGTGTGGATCTGCAACCATGATTTAAATGCTCCTTTTTCACAAATATTCTCTTCGATACCGCAAGGAACTAATTTCATAGAGCCATCACATTTTGGCTCTATATTTAAGTATGAAATACCTCGCAAGAAAAATTTGTTTTTATCCTCAATATATCAACGTCTTCACTTTGATTTATGCATTTACGAAGGTATTAATTTATCATCATTTTTAGATGACAAAAACAATATAAAATACGACACTATCAGTCCGGCTAAAAAAATATTTCTTTTTACAGGGGAGCATTTCTTTGATTACTCTCAAGAATTATATCGTAAACTTTTTAATTTTTCGGATAGAGTAATAGAGCGTGCCGGCGAAATCACTGGTGGATTTTGTCAATTCAATGCCGGAATGCATATTCGTCGTACCGACAATATTGAATCAATCTCAAATAGTCCACTCTATTTATTTGAGCAGCGCATCAATGAACTTATTGCATCAAATAATGACGCCAGAATCTTTTTAGCAACCGATGACCAATCAGTCAAGCATCATTTCAGCCGACTTTTCCCCAACAATATTATTTATAATTCCATCTCAGCTTGCCGTAGCACGGCTTCAGGGATGATTGATGGAGCTGCCGAAATGTATATTCTGTCACAATGTAACAAAATTTACGGTTCTTACTGGAGTTCCTACACTGAAGCGGCTGCAGCTATCGGCAACAAGAGCCTCACAGTTCTGAAAAAATAGCCTAAATCCAGCTGCTTGCTGCCTGACTTTCACACTCTTTCGGCAATAGATTTGCGCCCTACAATAATATTATTTGCGGAGCGAAATCACATAGCGCACACCGAAGTTTACGGCGATGTTGTTGCCAATAGGCTCGTGTGCAAGGGTGCTGTCGAGCTCGCGTCCGGTTTCGGTGTCGGTGATAGTGAACCGTTGCCACACTTGTGCCGTGTTATATTCAAACGCCAGCGAGCAAAAGAAATCCATATGCTTCGTCACGTGCAGCGACGCTTCGATGGTGGGCGAAATCACCAGACCGGTGAGCCCTCGGCGTTTATCTTGCTCCACGGCATAGAGCATCGCATCCATGTGATTGGTATCTTGCTGCTTGCGATAAGCAGTAAACGAGCTGTTCAAATTGTATGACGACACTCCCACGGCAAGCATCGGACGTAGGCTCCAGCGCAATTTGTCGAAACGATAAACAGCGCCGGCAAGCACGGCATATCCGCGGCGTCCCTTTGTGGAGCACGGGGTGATGTAGTCATAACCATCGTCCTTGGCATGAAGCTTATCGAGCACAGTCTTTTGCGAGCTCAAGTAGCTGTTCTGCATCCATTCAGCCTTAAAGTAGGCACCCCAGTGGCGCGAGAAAAAGTGATTCACACGCAAAGCAAGCATCGGGTTGCCTATGCGCCCCGAGAAAAGCGCTGCACCATAGTCCTCCGATTTATAATTCGATATGTTATAGCTCACACCAAGTCCAAGGTCGATTTCGGTTCCGCTTTTATAAGTGAAATCGTCCTCGGCACGAGCACCAAATGCTACCGACGCCATCACTGCCAGCGCGAGAATTATATTGTATCCTGAATGTTTCATAACTAATCAATTTTTTCCTATTCCAACGGTTTATTCAAATGTTACAACATCTCCGGTAGCCTGCATTGTGGAGCCATCGGCAAATCGCACTTCCACTCTGAATTGGCATTGCTGCCCCGGCTCGGGTGGCGTAATAAGCATGAAATAAGCTCCTTCGCGATAGATGGTGTCCAACTTATGCTGAGCCGATGGCATGCTGAAACGCACCGCCTCATAGTTATTCGTGTCGTAGTCGGTCATGCTTATCTCAGGACGTATGGGGTGTAGGGCAAACAGCTCTGTCACGTCGCTCCCTGCCTGATGCCCGGCATCGAAGTCTCCAAGTGTGACAATGCGCAAGTCGGTCATCGGCTGTGCGAGATGTGCCACATCGGCGTTGTCGCCAAGACTGAACGACACCCACAGCAAGTATGCCATGCGATTGCACTTGCCATCACCGATTTTCTTGGGCAGCTCACCGCTATTGTCAAAGCTTTCCACGTTCACGCCTTCTACCCTGTCGGTCACAACATCATCATAGCCGCACGAAGCCATCGCGATTGCCATCACAATGAGAAGGAGAAAATATTGTCGTAGTGATTTTATCATAGTAATCCTCAATTGCATATCCACTTGTAGTAAAAACGTTTTTCTCTCTCGCAAAGTTAGCAACTTTTCTATCATTTCTCACAAAAAACAGTGTTTTTACCACACATTGCCGAAAATTTTACTAAAATTTCACCTCCAATGGAGATTTTTCATTGCCTCATGGCGTGATATTGAAAATCATTTTTATTCGATTTTATTCTTGCGATTGCTTGCTTCTTCTGCATAAACATAGTAAATTTGTAGGGTCTTTCTCCACTTTTCGCGATTGCTCAATTGCAACCGTCTTTTGTTTAACGCTACACTTGACACTCTACATCATGAACCGAATAGGAAAACTATACTTCCGCTACGGAACAATGGGGTCGGCAAAGACTGCCCTCCTGCTCACCACCGCCTACAACTTTGAAGAACGTGGCATGGAATACCTCTGCATGAAACCTATCATCGACAATCGCGAAGGCGACAACGTGATTCGTTCTCGCATTGGAATCGAGCGTAAGTGCCTCTGGATTTATCCTGATACCGACCTCTATGAGCTCGCTAAAACCACTTTTGAAGAAACTCTCGTGGTGAAAGACTGGATTCTAATCGACGAGGCTCAATTCCTCTCCCGCCGGCAGGTCGATCAGCTTGCCCGCATCGTCGATGACTATGGTAGCAACGTGGTGTGCTACGGTCTCCGCACCGACTTCCGCACCAACCTCTTCGAAGGCTCAAAGCGCCTCTTCGAGATTGCCGACACTATCGACGAAATAAAATCGACGTGCTCTTGCGGCCGTAAGACCATCGTAAACGCCCGTATCGACCACAAAGGCCGAATCGTTACCGATGGTAACCAAGTGGAAATCGGCGGCGACGACAAATATGTGGCTCTGTGCCGACACTGCTGGCACAGCCGACGCCTCGAAAGCGCCGAAGAAAACGCCCTGAAGTTTACTCCCGAATAAAACAATATGTCCGTCTCTCCACAAGCAGCAACCACACAACAACCACAACC
>JBJFEF010000204.1:0-3142 GCA_051890435.1 Muribaculaceae bacterium | reverse complement strand
CCGTCTCTCCACAAGCAGCAACCACACAACAACCACAACCATCTCTCCACAAGCAACAACCACAACCGTCTCTCCACAAGCGAACGATAATTTATATTTACTAACATCACATGTCAAATCAACTATGAAGCGATTACTATCGTTTTTCGCTATGCTATTGCTATATGCTGGCATAGTGCTTGCCCAGTTTCAGCAAAGCCGACTTCCGCTCGCCGACCCTTTTGTGCTCTACGAAGACGGCACTTACTATGCCTATGGCACCTACTCCAACGATGGCATAGTGGTTTTCACCTCATCTAATCTCATTGAATGGGAACAACAATCCCAGCTCGCACTTCACCGCAACAATTGCACCGAGTCGATATGGTTCTGGGCGCCCGAAGTCTATCACATCGGCGACGAATACATCATGTATTATTCAGCCAACGAGCACCTGTTTGTAGCAAAATCTTCTTCGCCACTCGGCCCATTCATCCAAGAGGGCGGATACCAGATGGAATCGATGCTCGGCAGTGAAAAGTGCATCGACTCCTCAATGTTTATCGACGACGACGGCACCGCCTACCTCTTCTTCGTGCGTTTCACCGACGGTAACTGCATCTGGATGTGCCGCCTTGCCGATGACTACATCACCCCCGTGCCCGGTACGCTGAAATATTGCTTCTCGGTCAGCGCTGCGTGGGAAAACATCTGGCCGCGTGTGGTCGAAGGTCCTAACATGGTGAAGCACAACGGCATATACTATCTCACCTACTCTGCCAACAGCTATGAGAGCAAAGACTATGCCATTGGCTACGCCACTTCCACCTCGCTCTCCTCGCCCGAGTGGAAAAAATCAAGCTCAAATCCCATCGTACGCCGCGTTTACGACCTCGTGGGCACCGGGCACCACACCATTTTCAACGATGCCGATGGCGATATGCGCATTGCATTCCACGCACACAACAGCACCACAACCATTCATCCACGACTCACCTACATCGGCCGTATGCAATTCTCGGGCGATTTGCTCGAAATGACAAAAGAGCCTTTCATTCGCCCTGTGTTCAAAGGCGACCGCTATGTGGGCTTTGAGCCATCTTATCTCATCGACACCGAGCGCGGCTATGAGCGCGGTGGCAGTCTCGTTATCGACCTCAATTCCGACGGTCACCTCGACATGGTCTCAGGCGGTGCCACACGCTCAGTACAGAACGACCTCACCACCGACCGATTCGGCAAGCGCCGCGCCATGCACATCTCGCTATGGGACGATGCTGCAAAGCAGTGGACTCTCCTCGACGGTGCATCGTCGGCTATCCAGGTGGCTGACTACCCTACCCTTCTTCCTTGCGACATCAACCACGACTGTATCCCCGACATTGTGGCTTTTGAAACCATTGGCAAAGACACCTCAAGCGACGTCTATGTGAAGCAAATAGGTCACGAAGGAATTTTCCTCGGCAACGGCGACGGCACTTTCCGCACTGCTCAGCTCTCTATAACCGATGCCGACGGCTCTCCATGCGACTTCAACATTCGTGCTCCTCACACTGCCACTCTGCTCGACTGCAACAACGACGGCCTCACCGACATCGTCTGCGCCGGTTATCAAGATGATACCAACTACAACTTCATTCTCATCAACCGCGGCTTCTCTGGCGATGTATTCTCCTTCTCTGCAATTCCATTCCTACCTGGCTACAAGCTCAATTATCCCGTGCTAAAGGCCGCCGACTTCAATGGCGACGGCTTCAGCGACTTCATCATCTCGGCTAATGTGCTCAATATGGACGGCGTGAATGTTATTACCGAAATTTTCCTCAACGACCCCAACGCCCCAGGCAATTTCATCCCAATGAACCTGCGCGAAACCAGCTCGGTGGTGAAGCCTAAGGGCGGAGGCACTTTGCAGGTCGCCGACTTCAACGGCGATGGCCGCCCCGACTTCTTCCTTGCCGGACAAGGCGACTCCAATCTCGGCGATTCAAACTATGAGCAGACGGTATATCTCAATAAAGGTGGCGCCAGCCCGTCATTCAAAGTGATTACAGGGCACCTCAAAGGCTCTATCTACAAATCAGCCATCTCTGCCAATGCCGCCGGCGTTATCGACTGGAACGGCGATGGCTCCTACGACATCATCGTGAGCGGGACTTCCGACAAAATCAACAACAAGACCACTGCCCACGTATATACCAACCAAAAGGACACCGGCGTGTTCTACTGCTTCGCACAGCTCCCGGGAGCTATGGCTCACACCATCTCTTTCCCCGACTACGACGGCGATGGCACACCCGATTATTGCTGCCATGGCTATTTCAAGGATGATATCTATCTCACCTCCGACCAACTCGGCCGCACCATGGTGGTAGCCCTCAACTCATGCTCTCCTGCCTCTCGCCCCGAGGCTCCTTCGGCACTCAATGCCGCAGTTTCCGACAATTCGGTAACCCTGTCGTGGGAAGCCCCCGCCTCGGCTCTTGGCTGCGAAAGTTTTGAATACTTTGTGAAAGATTCCCAAGGCAACCTCGTCACCGACTGCCTCTCGATCATCGGCGGCGAACTCGATGGCGTACGAAAGTCACAGACTATGGGCAACGCCGGCGGCAACAAGTTGATAACTTTCTTCCCTCCCAAGCCCGGCACCTACACTTGGGGCGTGCAGACGGTTAATGCCGCCTACCGCGGCTCCTCATTCGCCATCGGCAACAGCTTCACATTCACCGACGCAGGAGTCGCACACACAGCAGCCGATATTCCTGCTGAGGTGCAGCACTATGGCGTCAACGGAGTTGCCATCGATGCCAGCGAGCCGGGCGTGCACATTGTGCGCCACAGCAATGGTAGCTACACAAAAAAATTAGTGAAGTAGCACCATACCAAACTATCCCCCAAAAAATTGAGGCTGTGTCGTGACTATTGGCCACGGCGCAGCCTCTCTCGTTTGTCATCGTGACTTTTGGCCACGGCGCAGCCTCTCTCGTTTTACACAATACTCACTTTTGCCTCACATAGTTAATTATTGTAAACACACCGGAAAATAATCAGCAAATATGTTGCACAACATATTTTTACTCCCTACCTTTGCACTAAGTTTTTTCATTGGTATTAGATTTTAAGTGAAGATTAATTGTCGTGAGACAATTAATCCTTTTTTTAT
>JBJFEF010000203.1:0-6777 GCA_051890435.1 Muribaculaceae bacterium | reverse complement strand
CCAATCATTCCGGCACGCTCACGCAGCGACGAGATTTTCACCACCGTGTCCTTGTTCACCATGTTGAGCGAATGTTTCTTGATAGCTGTCTTGATGGGCAGTATCAAGTATTCGTCAACCGTCGATAGCACACCGCCCACAATCACCATTTCGGGGTTGAAGAGGTTCATAAGCCCGGCAATGTGCTTGCCAAGCTCATATCCCAGACCCTCAAGCAACTCGATGCAAAGGGTGTCCTCGCGGTTGATGGCGTCGATAATCATCTCAAGGGTGATGTGCTCGTCGTTCTTTATGGCATCTGAAAGAATGGATTGCTCACCGGCCTTCACACGCTCCACAAGGTGGCGATAGATGGCGCAGCCCGAAGCCTCGGTTTCAAGGCAGCCCTTCTTGCCGCAGTGGCAGATTATGCCATTGTCGAACACCGGAGTGTGCCCGAACTCGCCGGCAAAGCCCGACATGCCCGAATAGATTTTTCCATCGATAATGATGCCCAAGCCAAGTCCCCAGCTCACATTCACAAAGAGCACATGCTTCTTCTCGCTGATGCCGCCGCGCAGATACTCGCCATAGGTCATGGCACGGGTGTCGTTGTCGATGCTCACGGGATAGCCCACCTTCTCGGTCATAAGCTGCGAGAGAGGCACCTCACCGAAATTAAACCAGCTGTAGCTATATCCCGACTCGGGATTTACGCGGCCCGACACATTCACGCCGATGTTGAGAATCTTGCTCTTGTCGATAATCAGCGAGTCGATAAATTGGCGTATGATGATGCACAGATTGTCGAGGCCCTGTGCCGTGTTCTCAAAAGCATAGTCGGTGAACGACTGCGTTTCGACCAGCTCACCATTGAAATTGATAAGCCCGAGATTGACTGCATATCGGCGAATATCCACACCCACAAAGTAGCAGGCATCGGGATTCAAGCCATAGAGCAATGGATGACGGCCGCCACTCGTCTCGAGCTTGCCATAGGAATTGACCATTCCCAATTGGCACATATCTTCCACCAACTTCGTCACGGTGGGAATGCTCAGGTCGAGCACCTTGGCAAGGTCGGTGATAGTGGAATTTCCATTGTAGATATAGTAAGTGATGATTCGCTTCTTCAGGAGCGAATTCTTATTGCCTTTGGCAAGTTCGGTGAGCATGTAGGCAGTCATATTGTTTCAAGTAAAAAAATGAAATGATATCGTAAATGGTTGTGAAAAGTAAGCAAAAGTAAGAAAATTTGCCGAAAAAAGCAAATTTCAATTTTTATTTCGGCAAAAACGCGAAAAAATCGGGAACCGTGGGATTTACCATCGCGGCAATCTCCTCGATTGTGCGCTCGGAGCAGTCGGTTTCGGCAAGACGACGTGCCTGAGGGGTTGCGGCGAGAGCGTTGGCATTGAAGCGTTCGCCAAAGGAGAGCCACACCTGCTTGTAGCGCAGCAACTGTTGCGCCACAGTGGCATTGCCGCGGAAGCCGTGGATAATCCAGGGCTGCGTGGGGCGAAATTCCTTTAGCAATCGGGCAATGATGTGGTAAGCACGCACACAATGCAGCACAAGCGGCTTGTGCAGCTCCTCAGCAAGGCGTGCGTGCAGCAGGGTCAGCTCTATCTGCCCGGCTTCGGTGAGGGCGCTGCGCACGAGGTCGATTCCGCACTCGCCTATTGCCACCACTTGTGGATGTGCCGCCGCAGAGCGCAACAGAGCCTCTTGGTGAACATCACAGCTCGCCGACCATGGATGAATACCCACGGAGTAGAAAAGCCCGTCAGAGGGCTTAAAATCGCCCGGTTCCACGCTGATGATGGCATTGCGGGCAGTGAGGCAGTGAGTGTGAACGTCGAGCATAGTTATTAGGTGGGAGGTTTATTAGACTAATAGGACTAATAAGACTAATTGGACTTATTGGTCTTATTGGTCTAATAAGACTAATTGGGCTTATTGGGCTTATTGAGCTTCGGTTTCAGGGCACGGGGTCGTAGCCGCTGCCGCCCCAGGGATGGCAGCGCATGATGCGCTTCACGGCGAGCCAAAGCCCTTTCACCGGACCGTATTTGGTGATTGCTTCAATGGCATATTGGCTACAGGTGGGCACATAGCGGCACGCCGGCGGAAACATGGGCGATATGCATGCGCGATAGAAGCGTATGGGCACGATGAGCAATGTGCTTAGCAGCTTTTTCATTGCGCAGTGCCGGTTTCATCCCCGGCAGCATCACCCACATGCTGCTGCACCTCGCCATCGGCAGAGGGGGTTGCAGGCTGCTCTGCTTCCTCGGCAGGGGCTGCGGTGGCTTTGGCTGCGATTTTCGAGAGCACTGTGCGCATGCGGTCTTCTATCTTCGAGTAGGGCTGCAGCGTCTTGTCGAGGTAGAGAAACGCCATCTCAATGGCAATGCCCTTCTCGGCGAGCGCCGGAAGCAGAAAACTGCGGTTGAGGCGATATGCCTCGCGAATGCGGCGGCGCATGAGCACACGTCCCACGGCAGTGCGCACCTTCTTCTTGGGGATAGTGATTAAAAAGCGAGCGCCCGACGCTGATGCATCGGGCACTATGCGATACACCACCCTGAGCGGATAAGCAAATTCCGACTTTCCGTCACTGAAGAGAAGATTCACCGCAGTGCGGCTGCAAAGCTTCTCGTGCTTATATAGGCGGAACGACTCCACGGGGTGTGATGTTTTTTTTCAGTAATTCAATAAAAAAATACTATTGGCTCAATCTTCCTTGTCGATATTCTCCTTGAGGAAGAGGTCGAGGGCTGCCGTCATCGACGGTGCTTTTGCCGACGGAGCCTGAATGTCGAGGCGCAACCCGGCATCGGCTACAGCCTTCGCCGTAGCAGCACCGAGGCAACCTATCGCCACCTTCTCCTGGTTGAAGTCGGGGAAGTTCTTCAGCAGCGAGTTGATACCTGCGGGGCTGAAGAAGAGAATCACATCGTAGTCGAATGTCTCATCGGGACCGAAATCGTTGCTCACCGTGCGATACATCACAGCCTTGGTGTAGGCAATCTTGTTGTCGTCGAGCACGCTGAGGTTGTCCTTGTGTACATCGCTGATGGGGAAAAGGAATTTCTCCTTGTTGTGCTTATTGAGTGCTTTGAGCAGATCGGGGTCGTCGAGCTTACCCGAGGTGCCAAAGAAAATTTTGCGCTTGCGATAGATGATATACTTCTGCAAATAGAGGGCAATAGCCTCGGAGGTGCAGAAATACTTCATTGTGTCGGGGATATTGATGCGCATCTCCTCGCAAAGGCGGAAGTAATGGTCGATTGCTGTTCTCGCCGTGAATATCACGGCAGTGAAATCGGAAATGGAAATTTTAGCTTGGCGAAACTCCTTCGACGTAAGTCCTTCTACCTTGATAAACGGGCGGAACACCATCTCGACATTGTATTTCTGCGCAATGTCGAAGTAGGGCGACTTGTCTGACGTAGGTTTTGGCTGGGAAACCAGAATTTTCTTAATCTTCACTTTACTTACAGAACTTCTTTTTTGTTGATAAATGTGTGTATTATAGATTCTCCTTCAGTCAGTAGTCTATAATCCCACATGCAAAATTCCACATAAATTCATTGCCCCTGCAAAGGAGAGAACTACAGGCACAATTTCCACGCTGCAAAGATACAAAATAAAATAAAGCAACGATTGCAGATTATTAAAAAAAATCCTAAATGCCTTGTAAATTACCACTATTCGAGCCAAAATATAGAAAATTATCGCCAAAATAAGCCCTGTGCGAACAAAATGCGGGAAGATGAGAATGGCAAATGTGATGGGGGCAAGCGTCACTCCGAGCATCGATGCCGATGCCTTCACTCCGTCGAGCCACAGCCCGGTAGAGAGCTTGTCGGAGAAAATGAATCCGAGCATCCAGCACAGTGCAAGCATAGCAAGGTGAAAGAGAACGGTGAGCCCGGTGAGTGCAGCCACAAAGCCAAACACGGGCGTGGCGGCAGGCGTGGCAGGATGATAGAGCAAGCCGTAGGCAATGTAGAGTAGTATTGCCTCAAAGATGCAGGTGTTGGCGGTGAGTGCCGTCATTATCTGCGTCTCTTTCACGGTGTGGTCTTCAAAGAGATTCTGGCGCTCGCGCACCGACGAGATGTTGTGGAAGAAGTCGGCAACATATTTGTAGCCCTTGCGATAGCTCACTGTGGTGATGAATATCACGGCAAGCACAAGCAGCATCGAACCGTTGTCGTAGAGCGGCGAAATGTGGCGCGGAGTGGCAGCAGTGGCTTCGCCGGGCACCGTCATCACACGGGCTTGCTCGGGGTGGAGTATCTTCACGCTGTTGCCCGATGAGTCGGGAAACGCCTTGGTGAAGCGTGGCTCATATTTGGGCGCAACGGCAGCAACGGTGTCGATAGAATCAGCCGCAGCCTTGTGAGGCGCAAGTGAGCTCTTCGACGGCTTGGCAGCTGTTGCAGCAGCCGTGGTGGTGTGTGATATGTTTTGCTTGGGTGTGGGCATTGCTATTGATATTTTGATTCGATGGTGGGAGCCTCATGACGGGCAGTAGCCATTGCCACTACCTCCTCGGCTGTGCTCGCCACTTGCCACAGTGCACGGTGGCTTGTGTGCATGAAGCCGCGCTCCACACAGCTGTCGAGCATAGTGAGCAGTGGATTGAAGTAGCCTGCAACGTTGAAAATCACAATCTCGCCGGTGTAGAGTCCGAGCTGTCGGCGGGTAATCACCTGGAGCAATTCTTCGAGCGTGCCGCAGCCGCCGGGCATCGCCACAATGCAGTCGCTGCGCTGCTCCATGAGTGCCTTGCGGCTCTCCATGTCGGGGGTGATGATGGTGGCGGTAAGGCGGTCGTAGCACCAGCCGTTATCGACCATAAACTGCGGAATGATGCCTGTCACCGTTCCGCCGCGGCTCAGTGCGCCATCGGTCACGGCACGCATCACTCCTTCGCGCCCTGCTCCGTTCACACACTCTACGGCGGCATCGGCAAGCAATGCTCCAAGACGATAGGCAGCATCGGTGTAAACAGGGTCGATGTGTGCGCTCGAAGCACCAAACACGCACACACACGGTGTGCGCACCTCGTGGCGCAGATTGTAGCCATTGCGCAGTGCCTCGAATTGTGTGGGGTCGGTGCGCAGCATGGCAGTATCGGCAAGAGGGTCGTAACTATCGGCAATAAGCGACTGAGTGACCATAGGAGCGCCTTCAGCGGGCAGGGTAGGGCGGTCGATGGCAATATTCCAGCCGAAATGGCGGCTCATGGCTTCGAGCACCATGGCTGTGGCTCGCTGTTTTCCCTCGGCAGAATATCCTGCGATGTGGGGAGTGGCTACGAATGACTTCTGCAGCAGCGAGCGGTTGATGCCGGGCTCGTTTTCCCAGCAGTCGATTGCCACGTCGCCAATTTTTCCGCTCTCAAGTGCAGCCACAAGGGCGTCATTGTCGGCAATCTCGCCGCGTGCGCTGTTGATGAGCAAATGGCAATGGCTGAGCTTTGCGATGAAAGCCTCATCACAAAGGTGATAGGTGGCATCTTCACCGCTGCGTGTGAGCGGCGTGTGGAAGGTGATGATATCGGCGTGGGCAGCAATGGTGTCGAGGCTCACAAATGCCTCAGCGCCTTCTTTGCGGGCACGTGGAGGGTCGCAGAGCAGCACTTTGAAGCCAAGTTGCCGTGCCCAGCGCTCCACAATGCTTCCCACGTGTCCCACACCCACTATTCCGAGCGTGAGCTGCGAGCAATCGGTCATTCCCCGAGCTTGCATGTGGCGAGCTATCACCGAGTGCACATATTGCGCCACTGCCGGAGCGTTACAGCCGGGGGCATTCACGGCAGTGATGCCGTGCTCGCGGCAGTAGGTGAGGTCGATGTGGTCGGTGCCGATGGTGGCAGTGCCTATGAAGCTACAACGGCTGCCCGCGAGCAAGCGTGCATCGCAGCGTGTGCGTGTGCGCACAAGCAAGGCATCGGCATCGCGCACAGCCTCGGGCGTGATGTCGGCAGCAGCAAGGTATTGCACCTCGGCAAAAGGCTCGAGGCGTCCCTTGATGTAGGGTATGTGGCTTTCAACAATTACTTTCATCCTTGTGAAAAATCTGTTTATATCGTGGGCAATGAGCCGTTTCCGTTATCGTTTTCGCTGGCTATAAGCCGTTTCAGTCGTGGGCTTTGTGCCGTTTTAGTCTATCTCTTTTGCTTTGAGCCTCATTAGTAGAAATAAAACATTCCATAGCTTGCCCCACAGGCGGCAATCATCAACAATATGCCTATGAAGCGGCGCGGATTGTCGCTTATGGTGAATGAGTGTGCCACCTGCACCGCAATGCAGCAGTTGAGCACGGGCAAGTAGCTGAGAATGTTGCCATAGTCGGCTGCCATCATAATCATAGTGGCGATAGAGAGCACCGAGAAGAATCCGTTGTAGGCGCGAATCTGCGTCTTGTAGCTGTAAATCTGCATCAGGTTCACCACCATGAGTGCCACAAGCAGCACTGCCGAGGTTATCACCACAGCGAGTAGCAGCCACGACTCGCCACTGCTGAGCAGGCTCCACACATTCTGCATCTCGGGCAGTGTGATATCTTCGGGCGACACAATGCCAAGCCCGAGCATTATCCAGGGCGGAGTGACAAGCCCCACGCACATCGCCAAGAAGCCCTTGAAGCTCATCACTCGCATCTGCATGAATCCGAGCATGAACACCGGGATGAGATAGATGCAAGCATAGTGGATTGATGCCCCAAGCATGAGAATGGCAAAGGTGATGAAGATGCTGCGCTGCGCATCGCGGCGGTTGT
>JBJFEF010000202.1:0-6790 GCA_051890435.1 Muribaculaceae bacterium | reverse complement strand
AGTTGGAAATCAGTGGATAAAAATTTTTCTCCAAAAAAGTGACGAAAACAGGTGAAGCTGCTGTGAACCCCACATAATCAGAGATACAAAAAAAGAGGCTGTGATGCAGCCTCTTTTTTTTGGGTATTGGAAAATGTGTGTGCTTAGACGTAGCCGCGGATGATGCCGCGCTTGGAGTTGCGCACAAACATGATGATTTCGTCGCGCTCATTCGATGCAGGAAGCTCGGCTTCGATGCGCTCAACGGCGTCGCTGTTGTTGAGACCGGAGAGATAGAGATAGCGGTAGATTTCCTGAATCTCGCGAATCTGCTCGTTGGTGAAGTTGCGGCGACGCAAGCCGATAGAGTTGATACCGGCATAGGAGATTGGGTCGCGACCTGCCTTGACGTAGGGAGGAATATCCTTATTGACGAGGGCACCGCCTTGCACCATAACGTGCTGGCCGATGTGTGTGAACTGATGGATTAGAGCGCCACCACCGATAACGGCATGATTGTCGATGACAACTTCGCCGGCAACTTGAGTGGCATTAGACATAATCACATTGTCGCCGATAACGCAATCGTGAGCCACGTGGCAATAAGCCATGATGAGGCAGTTGCTTCCAACCACGGTTTTGCCTTTGGAGGCAGTACCACGGTTGATGGTTACGCACTCACGGATAGTGGTGTTGTCGCCGATAATAGCCACGGTGTCCTCTCCGCGGAATTTGAGGTCTTGTGGAACGCCCGAGATGACAGCTCCTGAGCAGATGGTGCAATTCTTTCCGATGCGGGCACCTTCGAGAATAGTGACATTGCTACCGATGCGAGTGCCTTCGCCGATTTCCACATTTTGGTCGATTGTCACAAAAGGGTCGATGACCACATTAGAGGCAATCTTAGCTGCGGGATGGACGTAAGCCAATGGTTGTTTCATAATATAAACACAATGTTTAGGTAAAAATTATTTGTTCTTAATGATTTGAGCCATGAATTCGGCCTCAGAAACTATCTTGTCGCCCACGAATGCGTATCCCTTGAGGGTGGCGCAGCCGCGGCGGATTTCAGTCATGAGTGAAACGTGGAAGATGAGGGTGTCGCCGGGAACCACTTTCTGGCGGAACTTCACGTTGTCGATTTTCATGAAGTAGGTAGAGTAGCGGTTGGGTCCATCAACCATGTTGAGCACGAGGAGACCACCCACTTGAGCCATTGCTTCCACTTGAAGTACGCCCGGCATAACGGGTTCCTGGGGGAAGTGACCCTGGAAGAAAGGCTCGTTGCCGGTGATATTTTTGAGGCCGACGATGTGAGTATCGCCAAGTTCGATAATCTTATCGACGAGGAGGAACGGATAGCGGTGGGGGAGGAGCTGGCGAATGCGGTTCACATCCATGATTGGCTCGGCATTGGGGTTGTAAACGGGAGCTTGGATGTCTTGGCGCTTGAGCTCGCGGCGAATCTTCTTGGCGAGAGTGGTGTTGATGGTGTGCCCCGGACGGATGGCGATGACGTGGCCCTTGAGTGGGCGTCCGATGAGAGCGATGTCGCCGAGCACGTCGAGGAGTTTGTGTCGAGCCGGCTCATTGTCGAAGTTGAGCGGGGTGTCGTTGATATATCCGAGTTCGCTCACATGCTTGTGAGGCACGCCCATGGTGTCGGCAATCTTGTCGAGCTCCTCTTGTGAGAGGGGAGAGTCGTAGATTACGATAGCGTTGTCGAGGTCACCGCCTTTGATGAGGTTGGCATTGACCAGAGGCATGATTTCGCGCACGAAGACGAAGGTGCGGCAACCGGCGATTTCGTCCTTGAATCGGTCGAGATTGTTGAGCGAAGCAAACTGGTTGTTGAGCACTGGAGATTGAAATTCCACCATTGTGTCGATGCTGAAATGGTCGTCGGGAAGAATGATGAAAGAAGAACCTGTGTTTTCGTCAACCAGCTCGATTTTCTGCTTCACGATGTAGTAGTTTTTCTCGATTGTCTGCTCCACAAAACCTACTTCGTCGATTTTCTGCGCGTATTCTTTTGCGCTTCCGTCGAGGATGGGGAGTTCTGGGGCATTGACCTTGATGAGGCAGTTGTCGATGCCGGCGGCATAGAGAGAAGCGAGAGCGTGCTCGATGGTGCTTACTCGTGCGTCGCCGCGACCGATTACTGTGCCGCGAGTGGTTTCAACCACGTTTTCGGCGAGAGCTTCGATTACGGGGCTTCCTTCGAGGTCGATACGCTCAATCTTGATACCATGGTTTTCGGGAGCCGGATTGAAAGAGGCTTCGATATTCAAGCCGGAGTGCAAACCTTTACCGGCTACTGAGAATGCGCTTTTTAATGTGCGTTGCTTCATATCGTTATATTTTTAATTATTTTAGAATTGGGGAAATTTCAATTTTTAAGAGCTGCCGATAGCGTGCTATTGTTGCATTTTCTTCTTGATGTGGGCAACGTCGGCAAATAGCGAGCCGAGGTTTTTCACCCACACAGCCTGTCGGGCGAAGTCGCGAACAGGGACAGCGGGATAGCCCATGAGCATTTTGTTGTCGCCAACGTTGTTGGGAATTCCGGTTTGAGCACCGATTTGGTTGTGGTTGCCCACGGTTATGTGTCCGGCAAAGCCCACTTGACCGCCAATCATGTTGTGGCTTCCGAGCTTAGTGGAACCAGCGATGCCGGTTTGAGCTGCGATGACGGTGTGCTCACCGATTTCAACATTGTGAGCCACCTGGATGAGGTTGTCGAGCTTGACTCCGCGGTGGATGTGTGTAGAGCCCATAGTGGCGCGGTCGATGGTGGTGTTGGCGCCTATTTCCACGTTGTCGTCGATAACAACGTTGCCGATTTGAGCTATTTTCTCATATCCGTCGGGTGTGGGAGCGAAACCGAAACCGTCGCCTCCGATTACCACTCCAGCGTGGAGAATGCAACCGTTACCGATGCGGCAGCCGTGATAGATTTTCACGCCGGGATAAAGGATTACGTTGTCGCCGATGGTAACGCCATCGCCCACATATACTTGAGGATAGATTTTCACATGCTTTCCGATGGTGACGCCCTTGCCGATGTAGGCGAAAGCTCCGAGATAGATGTCGGCAGGGAGAGAGACGCCGTCGCTCACGAAGCTGGGCTGCTCTATTCCCGACTTTTCGGCAGCCATCCGGCTATTCACGAAGTTGAGCAAATCGGCAAGAGTAGCGTAGGGGTCAGCCACGCGGATGAGAGTGGCTTCTACGGGCTGTTCGGGCGTGAAGTCGTTGCGTACGAGCACAGCCGAAGCCTTAGTGGAGTAGATGAAATGGGTATATTTGGGGTTTGCCAAGAAAGTGAGGCAACCCTTGGAAGCTTCTTCGATTTTCGCGAAATTGTTGATAATGACATTTCTGTCGCCTTCAACCGTTCCTTTCACAAGTTCAGCCAGTTGGCTTGCGGTTAATTCCATATTTCTGCGTTTAGTGAATATTTCAATTTGCAAAATTGCAAAAAAAAGCCGAGATAGCCAAGCATTTAGGAATTTTTAGGGAGGTATTAGAAGGAAATTGAATAAAAATTCTGAAAAATACATCATTATTATAAGGGAAAAACGTGAAAAACAGCAACATTAAGGAAAGAGAGTGTGAGCAAATTGTTGGCGTGGTGTGAGAGATTTGAGGTGGTTGGGGCGCGGAATTGTGGGGTGAATGGTTAAAAATAGTAAAATTTATGGCAAAATGTCAATTTACGGTGAAAAATGAGATAAAATTTTGCAAAAAAACGGAGAAAAATGCTTGATGAAAGAAAATTTGCATTACTTTTGTAGTGTCGTTTCGGCTACGGGAATAGACCTCCTGTGCCGAGAGACAGTAACAAAGAAGCAACTATCAACACAAATACCATTAAATAAAAAGGAAAAAATTGCTATGAACGTAAATGAAATTTTGTCGAACCTTGAGGCAAAGCACCCCGGTGAGAAAGAGTATTTACAGGCAGTTCGCGAAGTGCTGCTGTCGGTGAAAGACGTATATAACCAGCATCCCGAATTTGAGAAAGCAAAAATCATAGAGCGCATGGTAGAGCCCGACCGCATATTCACGTTCCGTGTGGCGTGGGTAGATGACAAGGGCGAGGTGCAGACCAATATTGGCTACCGCGTACAGTTCAATAATGCCATTGGCCCGTATAAGGGAGGAATCCGCTTCCATGCATCGGTGAATCTGTCGATATTGAAGTTCTTGGGCTTTGAGCAGACATTCAAGAATGCTCTCACCACACTGCCTATGGGTGGTGGCAAGGGTGGAAGTGACTTCAGCCCGCGCGGCAAGAGCGATGCCGAAATCATGCGCTTCTGCCAGGCGTTCATTCTTGAGCTGTGGCGCAACCTTGGACCCGACCGCGATGTGCCGGCAGGAGATATAGGCGTAGGCGGCCGCGAGGTAGGCTATATGTTTGGAATGTATAAGAAGCTTGCCCAGGAGCACACCGGCACATTCACCGGCAAGGGCTTGGAATTTGGCGGCTCGAAGATACGTCCGGAGGCAACAGGCTTTGGCGCATGCTACTTTGTGCGCAATATGCTTAGGACCAAGGGCGAGGACTTTGCAGGCAAGACAGTGGCAATCTCAGGCTTCGGCAACGTGGCATGGGGCGCTGCAACAAAGGCTACCCAGCTTGGAGCCAAGGTGGTGACAATCTCGGGACCCGACGGATATGTGTATGACCCAGATGGCATTTCGGGTGAGAAAATCGACTATATGCTCCAGCTTCGCGCAAGCGGAGAGGATATTGTGGAGCCATACGTGGAGAAATTCCCGGGTGCTACATTCTATCCCGGACGCCGTCCGTGGGAAGTGAAGGTGGATATCGCTATGCCGTGTGCTACCCAGAATGAGGTTGACAAGGAAGATGCCGACAATCTGGTGAAGAACGGCGTGCTCTGCGTGGGTGAGGTGTCGAACATGGGCTGCACACCCGAGGCAATCGACACATTCATCGAGAACAAGATTATGTATGGCCCAGGCAAGGCTGTGAATGCAGGTGGCGTGGCAACATCGGGCTTGGAGATGAGCCAGAATGCAATGCACCTCTCATGGAGTGAGGCTGAAGTGGATGAGAAGCTCCATGGCATCATGAACGACATTCACGCGCAGTGTGTGAAATATGGCACTGAGGAAGATGGCTACATCAACTATATGAAGGGTGCCAACATTGCCGGCTTCATGAAGGTGGCAAATGCCATGATGGCACAGGGCATAATCTGATGTCCGACAGTTGAAGCACAAGATTTAATTCAGGAATAATTTGTCCCGGAATTTGCAGAAAAAGCAACGTTCCGGGACATTTTTTTGTAATAAAACGAATAGTTGCGTAAATTTGCACCAAAATCATTGAAAGAGATGGAAGAGAATTGCGACAGAAAGGAAGAACTGAAGGAGAAGCGAGTGCTATGCATGAATTGCGGCACGGAGTGTGAGGGCAAGTATTGCCCGAATTGTGGGCAATCGACTGCTGTGGGGCGTCTCACTGCGAAGAATCTGGCAGTGTATTGCTCGGCCGGACTGCTGCGCGTGAACAGCACGTTTTTCAAGACAATCGGAGCTCTGCTGTGGCATCCCTGGGTGGTGATAGGAGAGTTTATACATGGTAAGCGAGTGCGCTACACTCCACCCTTTGTGCTGCTTGTGTTGCTGGTGTTCTATGATTTGCTGTTCACCAAGTGGCTTGGGCTGAAGCCGGTGCGAGATGAGGTGTTTCTTTCGCAGCAATCCGACCTGTTGCAGGCGGTGGACAAGATACTGCGTTTTTTTGTGGATAACGAAACCATAACGGCGCTTATATTGATGCTACCGGTGCTTCTTGCAGTGCGCCTTGCCTACCGCAAGGCAGGAGCACGGCGCTATAACTGGGTGGAATATATGTTTGCCGGAGTGTTTGTGCTGTGTATTCTCTATTCGGTTGATTTGATAGCGCTGCCTATGCAGTGGCTGTGGGGCTGGAGCAGCTCGAAGATAAGTTGGACTTATTCAATGATTATAGGCAGTTTGGCACTGTTCATGGTGTTTGGCGGACCTGTGATAAAGTCGATAAGGCGGTTGATGCTGTTTTTCTTCTATAGCATTGTGTTTGGATTGACCTATCTGATGATAATCGGCTCGATAATCTTCTCGGCAGCAATGATATCAATAGCCAATTAGATAAATAGGAAAATAATAATACAGGAAATGCTGAATTAATGACGTATTAGAAGAAATTTTTCTTAACTTTGTGACAAAATAATGGGTAACAAAATTTTTTTGAGATGAAAACAATAAGTTATTATCTTCGATGTGCAGCTATTGTCACCTCAGTGGGTATGATTCTGTCATCGTGCGACAAGGAATTTGACTTGTCGAAAGACATCAATACCGACCTTAGCGTTGGTAATTCGTTTAGTGTACCGGTGGGTCACACTACCAAAGTGAATTTGAGCCGCATTATCAAGGAATCGGCGACAATAAGTCCGGGGACAAACTCAGTTTATGAGGTAGTGACCAGTGGAACGACTTCGTCGAGTGTGAATCTTTCATCGGTTTCGTTTAACATCACGCCTACAATCGGCTCGGTGAATATCGGGGTACCAAGCATTAGCCCGTCACCTTCAATCAAGGGTAGCCAGCAAATTGATGCAGGACAAATAAACATGGAATCAGACCCATATAATGTGAATGCCAAGCTTCCCAAGGAGATGGAAAAGCTCTATCGGGCCACACTCGACAATGCAGAGACATATCTCACGATTAAGATTGACACTGAGCAATGGCCTACGGGGATTGACAAAGTCGTTCTCAAGAATTTCAA
>JBJFEF010000201.1:0-1888 GCA_051890435.1 Muribaculaceae bacterium | reverse complement strand
TTATGGCTGACGACAAGAAAGTGATTTTCTCGATGGTGGGTGTGAGCAAAATCTACCCGCCGCAGAAGCAGGTGCTCAAAGACATCTATCTTTCGTTTTTCTACGGTGCCAAAATCGGCATCATCGGACTCAATGGAGCCGGTAAATCCACGCTCCTAAAGATTATCGCCGGCATTGAGAAACAATATCAGGGCGAAGTGGTGTTCTCTCCCGGCTACTCAGTGGGCTACCTTGAGCAGGAGCCTAAGCTCGACCCCGAAAAGACCGTGAAGGAAGTGGTGCAGGAGGGTATGCAGCATGTGCTCGACCTCATCGCCGAGTTCGACAAGGTGAATGAGAGCTTTGGCGATCCCGAAGTGCTTGAGGACCCCGACAAAATGGACAAACTCATCACTCGCCAGGCGGAGCTTCAGGATAAGCTCGACGCCTGCGATGCCTGGAACATCGACAATAAGTTGGAGCGTGCTATGGACGCCCTGCGCTGTCCGCCCGAAGACCAAAAGATTGCTACTCTCTCGGGTGGTGAGCGACGCCGCGTGGCTCTGTGCCGCCTCTTGCTCCAGCAACCCGATATCCTACTCCTCGACGAGCCTACCAACCACCTCGATGCCGAGTCGATCGATTGGCTTGAGCAGCACCTCCAGCAATATGCCGGAACGGTGATTGCCATCACTCACGACCGCTACTTCCTCGACCATGTGGCAGGCTGGATTCTTGAACTCGACCGCGGTGAGGGTATTCCCTGGAAGGGCAACTACTCTTCGTGGCTCGACCAGAAGACCAAGCGCATGGCTCAGGAGGAGAAGCAGGCAAGCAAGCGCCGCAAGACTCTCGAGCGCGAGCTCGAATGGGTGCGCATGGCTCCAAAGGCTCGCCACGCTAAGGGTAAGGCACGTCTGTCGAGCTACGACCGACTCCTCAATGAGGACCAGAAGGAGCGCGAAGAAAAGCTCGAGATTTTCATCCCCAATGGCCCGCGCCTTGGCAACAAGGTGATCGAAGCCGAGCATGTGCAGAAGGCTTATGGCGAGAAGCTGCTTTTCAACGACCTCAATTTCATGCTTCCGCCCAACGGCATTGTGGGAGTTATCGGACCGAATGGCGCCGGAAAGACTACGCTCTTCCGCCTGATTATGGGCTTGGAGAAAGCCGACAAGGGATCTTTTGCCATTGGTGAAACCGTGAAGATTGCCTACGTTGACCAGACCCACAAAGACCTTCACCCCGACAGCACCGTCTATCAGGTGATTTCGCAGGGCGTGGAGTCGTTCCGCATGGGCGGACGCGACATGAATGCACGCGCCTACCTCTCGAAATTCAATTTCACTGGTGCCGACCAGGAGAAGAAAATCTCCATGCTCTCGGGTGGTGAGCGCAACCGCTTGCACCTTGCAATGGCTCTGAAGGAGGAAGGCAACGTGCTGCTGCTCGATGAGCCTACCAACGATATCGACGTGAACACTCTGCGTGCTCTTGAGGAAGGTCTTGAGAACTTCGCAGGCTGTGCTGTGGTGGTTTCGCACGACCGCTGGTTCCTCGACCGCATCTGCACTCACATCCTCGCATTCGAGGGCGACAGCCAGGTGTTCTACTTCGAGGGTACTTACTCGGAATATGAGGAAAACAAGCGTGCCCGTATGGGCGATGTGGAACCGCATCGCATACGCTACCGCAAACTGATGGAATAAGCAGCTGCGACAAGGAAAGAAAAAACATTGGTTACGGCTCGGAGAATGTGCCTGAATGGCTACGGACTCTTGCCGTAGCCTTTGACTTTCAATTAGTTATGACACTCGCAGCATAGCCATAAATGAAATGCAGATTGTCATCCCGACAACCTGCACATCAATTAACCTTAAATCTAATACCATGAAAAACACACTGCAAA
>JBJFEF010000200.1:0-1891 GCA_051890435.1 Muribaculaceae bacterium | reverse complement strand
AATCCTTGTTCAAATCGGTTCCGAAAATACGCTTAAACCCGAAATCGGTCAGCAAGCTAATGTATTTATCCTCAATCTCACTCATAACCATATCCCTTTTTTTGCAAATGTACATAAAATCCGCGAGATTTTATGTACATTTCCTCTAAAGAAAAAAGCATTTCTTTATAATGCCGGTGTGAAATCTCGCGGATTTTATGTACATTTGCATAAAATAGGCTGCATCTTGGCATAACAGCTCAGGCAAGCTTGGCTGATTCTGCTCTCGATTTGCACTATTTTTGCAGAAAATAAGGATATGGAATATAAGGATTTGCTGAAGAATGCGCGCGAGGCGATGGGCGGAAAGCTGTGCCGCGCGTGCGATGTGTGCAACGGACGTGCCTGCCGCAACATGATTCCCGGCCCCGGCGCTAAGGGAACGGGCGACAATGCCATTCGCAACTATGAGGCATGGCGCCATTGGCGCGTGAATATGGACACTATCTGCCCCCTGCAGCCGGTGGATATGAGTGTGGAGCTGCTGGGGCGCCGTTTCAGTCTGCCGATATTTGCCGCTCCGGTGGGTGCTGTGAATATTCACTGCGGTGAGCGATACGACGACCGCGAGTATAACAACATCATGGTGCGTGCCTGTGCTGAAGCCGGAATTGCCGCTTTCACCGGCGATGGCGTGGTGCCCGAGGTGATGACGTGGGCATGCGATGCCATTGCTGCCGCCGGCGGTGTGGGGATTCCCACCATCAAGCCGTGGGATATCGACACCATTCGCCACAAGGCTGCCGACGTGGCACGCAGTGGCGCTTTTGCTGCTGCAATGGATGTGGATGCTGCCGGGCTGCCTTTCCTCCGCAATAGCAATCCGCCTGCCGGAAGCAAGACGGTGGCTGAGCTGCGCGAAATCATCGCCGAGATTGGCAAGCCGTTTGTGATAAAGGGAATAATGACCGTGCAGGGTGCCGAGAAGGCTATTGAGGCGGGCGCCCAGGCTATTGTGGTGTCGAATCATGGCGGGCGTGTGCTCGATGAGTGTCCTGCCACTGCCGAGGTGCTTGAAGAGATTGCTTTGGCGGTGAAAGGTCGCTGCAAGGTGCTCGTGGATGGCGGAATACGCTCGGGCACCGACGTGTTTAAGGCTCTGGCGCTTGGTGCCGATGGCGTGCTGATTTGCCGCCCTATGGTGGTGGCAGCCTTTGGCGGTGCCGAAGAGGGTGTGAAGTGCTATATCAACCGCCTTGCTTGCGAACTTGAGGACACTATGCGCATGTGTGGTGCCCCCGACGTTGCCCACATCACACGCTCCATGGTGCGCTATTCGCCTCTCTGATGATATATGGCATAAAAAGGGATTCCTCTGCCACTTTGCCGCAATGTGCGTGCAGGTGCAGAGGAATCCTTGCTACTTAATTATTTGCTTTATGAAGATATTTTGCTTATGAAGCGTTGCTGTGTGCTGTGGAGTGATGCTCGCCTCAGGCGTTGGCTTTCTCCTTCAAGGCAGCCATGATTTTGGCTTCAAGCTCTTCGGCGAGTTCGGGGTTGTCGGCAATCAGGCGCTTTGCTGCGTCGCGGCCTTGTCCCAACTTGGTGTCGGCATAGGAGAACCAGGCACCGCTCTTGCGGATGATGCCATATTGCACGCCAAGGTCAACTATTTCGCCCACCTTCGAGATGCCTTCTCCGAAGAGAATTTCAAACTCGGTCTTGCGGAATGGAGGCGCAACCTTGTTTTTCACCACTTTCACGCGGGTCATGTTGCCGAGAATGTCTTCTCCGTCCTTGATCTGACCGAGGCGGCGGATGTCGATTCGCACCGATGCGTAGAATTTCAGCGCGTTACCGCCGGTGGTGGTTTCGGGCGAGCCAAACATCACGCCGAGCTTGTCGCGAA
>JBJFEF010000199.1:0-1901 GCA_051890435.1 Muribaculaceae bacterium | reverse complement strand
GGGTGGGCTTTATTGTTGCCTGGGATAGTTGCAAGGGAGAAGTTGGGTGAGTTGTTGCTCGTCCATGTCGGGCCGGATGCGCTCGAGGGTGTCTTTGAGGTAGTCGTAGGGGTTGATGTTGAGCACTTGGCAGCTGACGATGAAGGTGTAGAAGATGGCGTTGTCTTCGGCGCCGCGGTCGTTTTGGCTGAAGAGGTAGTTCTTGCGGCCTAGGGCACTGGGGCGTTGGCCGCGCTCTACGGCGTTGGAGTCGATGTGGTAGCGGCCGTCTTCGGTGTAGCGCATTACTCGTGGCCATAGCAAAAGGGCATACTTGATGGCTTTGGCTAAGGGGTCGGAGGGGGTGCAGGTGCTGAGGGCGGCGTTCATCCACGCTTCGAGGCCTTGGAGTATGGGTACGGCTAAGCGTTGGCGCGTTTGGCGGATTTCTTCGGCTGTGGCGTCGGCTTGTTTGAGGTTTTCTTCTAATGTGTAGAGTGTGGCGATGCATTTTACGGCTTCGCCTGCTAATGGGTTGAATTTTTGGGCTTCAACGAATTTACGGCGTATGTGGGCCATGCATGCCAGCAGGGTTATCCCGGGCACACTCTCGAAGTGGTCGTATACTTTGTAGCCGTCGGTTTGGATTGCTCCGTGATATTTTAGTAGTTGTGTTCGCGGGATTTCTCCGGCTCGACTGCCTTTGTGGTAGTAGAAGTAGGTGCCTCGGGGATGTGGGCTTACGTCTTGGAACTGCCAGGCGTAACCTTTGCGACATGCCTTGCCTTTGCGATCGGCTATGTTCCAGGGCACTTCGTCTATTTGCAGGTAGCCTCCTTCCATCACGGCTTCGCGTTGGCTTTCGTAAAGGGGGTAGAGTACGTTGGCTGTGGCGTGAACCCAGTCGTTGAGTGTGGATGTCGGTATGTCCAAGCCTTGTTCGGCGAACATTTTGGCTTGTCGGTACTCGGGCAGGTGGTGGTTGAACTTGTTGTTGATTATTGATGCTAAGAAGTCTGCTGCTACGTGACCGCCGCCGATAACGCTGTGGGGGCGCGGGGCTTGATCTATTTGCGGTGCGGGCATATTCTTGTCGGCTTTGGGGCAGCCTTTGGGTAATATGGTCTTCTCAAGCCAAATGCGAGGGGGCTCGCAGTGTAGGGTCAAAACCTCATCTTGAGCAATGTGATTGTATAAAGTCTCATATTCTTCCTTAGTGATGCCTCCGGGATATTCGACATGTTCCACCACGGGCAAGCCGTAGGTGTTGTACTTCTTAGGACGATTGCTTTGCTCGGGCTGCTTTTTTGATTCTTTGCGGCGCTTTTCTGCTGTAGCCTCCACTTCTTTGGTGGCCTTCTCTAATGCCTGTGCGCGCTCAAGCTCCGCTTGCTGATCAAATTCGGCGAACAGCGACGGGCCATCATACTCAACACTCCGATCTTTCAAAGATTGACCGAAAGCACGCCCACCCAATTGCGCAACTTTCTGCATCAAGCTATAAATCATAGCGTGACACTCTTCAACCGTTGCCGGAAGTTGTGCTTGTATATGAGGTGGGATAACTGTTGCTTTCATGCCACTAAGTTACGAATTTTCAGCGATATAGCCAAATGTTTCGGCAATTATTTTTGCCTTTAACCTCATTTTTTTTGCCATCCTCCACGCTGTGCTGATACCTTCGCCTACGAGCCACACGGGGCGAGATTCCCTCCATCAAAAGCACCAACTCATCCCAACGCATCGACCGAAAACCCACCCCTTGGCGCAAAAAGATTCTCGGGTGAAAGCGTCCCTGCTCCAGCCGCTTGTAGTACATTACATACCCACCACGTTCCCAGTGCAAAATCTTCATGATGGTGCGACTATTTCCCACGAACACGTAGGCATCCCCATTAGCGGGGTCGAGTCCAACCATCCGC
>JBJFEF010000198.1:0-1904 GCA_051890435.1 Muribaculaceae bacterium | reverse complement strand
ACCGAAGTGAGAATTTGCTGCTTGATTGTCTCGGCAGGCATATCGGCATTGCCGTGCTCCGACACCACGAGAGCAGCCACACCGGCAACGTGAGGAGTAGCCATAGAGGTACCCTCGTAGAAGCCGTAGGAATTATCGGGGAGAGTGCTGAGCACACCGCCGGCATTGCCGTAGGTGAGGAGACCACCGGGAGCCACGATATCCACCCACTCGCCATAGTTGGAGTAGGGGGCGATGGTGAAGTCGTTGGTCATGGAGCCGACTGCAACCACCGGAGCATAGCATCCGGGGAAGAATTGGCCGGTAGCGCCATCGTTACCACTCGAGAAGAACATGATACCACCCGAGAGGTTGCGCTGAGAGCGCATCACATCGTCGCCATCGACGTTGCCTTTGGTTCCGATGAAGTAGTCGATGGCATCGAGCACGTCTTGCTCATAGTAGCCTTCGGTAGCCCAACCCCAAGAGCAGTTGGCGATTGAAGCACCGCGGTTGGCGGCATAAACGATACCGGCTGCAAAGTCGGCATTGCCCGAACCCGAGCGGGAGTCGAACACCTGCACCGAGAGGAGCTGCACACCCGAGCCGGGAGTGCCGTCGCCACCTGCAACGCCACACACACCGATGCCGTTGTTGTTGACAGCGGCAACCGTACCGGCAACGTGAGTTCCGTGAGTGTGAGGATAGACTTCGCTTGAATTGGTGCAGAAGTTCCAGCCATAAACGTCATCGACGTAGCCGTTGCCATCGTCATCGACGCCGGGAGTTCCGTTGAGTTCAGCCTCGTTGATGCAGATGTTGGCGGCAAGGTCTTCGTGGTTGTAGTCGATACCACCGTCGATGATAGCGACAATCACGTTTTTGCTACCTGTGGTAGTCTTCCACGCCTCGAAGAGGTTGATATCGGCGCCGGCACGGCTACCGGCGAGCGAGCCGGTGTTGTTGTAGTGCCACTGGCTTGAGAGACGCGGGTCGTTGAAAGGATTCTCAGATGGGCGAGAAGCCAGAATAGAAGCTGCGGGGCGGGGCGAGCCACTGCCGTCGGTAAGCTTCATGGGCACCTTCATGGTAGCCACTTGCACACCTGCCGTAGCCTCATACATCGCCTTTACTTGGGCGGGAGGCAACGACTCGTCGAAGGATACCTCATACCAGCGGTCGAGACCGTAAGCCTTCATACGGGCCTCAAACTTGGGCGAGTAAGGAAATACCCTACGCATGCTGTTCACTTTGGCTTTTGACGCCACGGCATCGAGGGCACGCACGCCGGTGGAGAGCTTGCCCGCTTTGGCTTTCACCTCCTTGTTGCCAACCTGAGCGGCAACCTCGGGTTGCAGCTTCACGCGGACAACGCCCTGGCGGGGAGTCAAAGTTTCAGCTTGTGCAAAAACGCCGACGACGACAGCTATCATCGCCAGCAAAAGTTTCTCGAGTTGTTTTTGCATAAAGTTTGAAATTTAGTTAATGAATAAAATTTATTATTTGAGTTATCTGATTTTTGTGACTATCAGCTAATTGAGATTTGTATAATTATACAAAAGCTAATATAAAGTCTAAATTTCCATGAAGACAAAGATAAGAAAGATTTCGCAAAAATACTAAAAAAACCGACGAAAAGGCAAAAAAAGCGTGCAAAAAGGAAAATTGAAAAAAAGAAAAATAGGGAGGGAGAGGTAAAAAAAGTGTGAAAAAATTTGGATTTTTCGCAGCAAGCACTATCTTTGCGGAAATTTTCAGAATTTCACACGTGTAACACTAATAAATAGAGATTACTATGTATTGGACATTAGAGTTAGCAACTAAACTGGAAGACGCACCCTGGCCTGCAACCAAAGAGGAATTGATAGACTACGCAAAGCGTTCGGGTACGCCACTTGAAGTAATTGAGAACCTTCAGGAGATTG
>JBJFEF010000197.1:0-1909 GCA_051890435.1 Muribaculaceae bacterium | reverse complement strand
TCCTGACTTTGACAATGGGTCACCCAAATCAAAAGACCGGGGGGAGCAGCGGTCGCAGTAGTCGTTGCTCGTCGGTCATGAGCATAATCCTGGTATCAGTTGTTCCGTCGGGGAGCGCTACAGTGACCGTTGAGATGGTCTTGGCAATGTCGAGTGCCTTGTCCACGCTAATGGCGATGCCGAGTGCCTTGAGTATCCGCTCGAGTTCCTTATAAAGTTTGTAGGCAACGAAGCATATGCAGATGTGCGCCTCGATGCGCCGCTCGGTGAAGTGGAAGATTGGGCGGGCCTCCAATGCTCCTTTGGTGATTCGGAAGGCGCGTTCCACTACCCACAGCCCGTGATACTGCTCTATCACGTCAGCGGCCGAGAGGTCGGTGTTGGTGACGTAGCTTTTCAATCCGTCCCAGCGGGCGTCGGCTTCGATCTTGGCTTCATCAATGCTAACCATGATGTCGTTCTCTATCGTTAGGAACTTGTTGTAACCGCGCTGGTTGATGTTCTTCTTGCTTATGCGCCCGGATGCATAGGCCTTGCGAAGGCGCTGTATTCCGCGCTCGCGGTTGCGCCGGTCCTTGCCTGCCCTTTCATCGGAGTAGCTGATGATGATGCGCTCGTCGCCGTTTATTGACGTCTCGTGAAGCTTCCGGCTGTCTTTTTCTAAGGAAAGCACCCAGTCTTGCACTGCTGCCGACTCTTTCTTTATGCGCCCTCCGAGGATAAATTTGTAGCCTGCCGCCTTCAGCAAGGCGATATTCTTGCGCGAGAGCAGCCCCGAGTCTGCTACCACGATGAAGTCGGAGAGCGAGAAGCGCTGCACGAAGTCGTCGATTATCGGGATGAACGTGCGCCCTTCATACTGCGAGCCGTTGAAGATGTTGTACGACAGAGGATAGCCGTCTCGGCTGACAAGCAGCCCGAGCACTATCTGCGATTCGGCGGTCTTCCCGTCCTTTGAGAAGCCGGGGCATCGAAGCACATCCTCCCGGGCCGATTCGAAGTAGAGCGTCGTCACGTCATAGAACACGATGCCTATGCGCCCTCCCAGAAGCCCACGGGTATGCTCAACGCTTATATTCTGTATCTTCTCCCTCTGCGTGTTGTAGAGCGTGTCCATATAACGATACACTTTGTGCAGCTTGACGTCTTCGTGGAAACAGCGCTTCAAATAGTCCACTGTAGCCACCTTGCTCTTTGGCTGGCACACTCGCGCTATGGCGAGCAGCCGAAGCGTGTCGTCCCCAATGGTGCCAAAGCCGATGCCGTCATAGATACGCCCCAAGATAATCTGAGTGGCATTCTGCCGTATGTCAACAATCCGGCTGAACACACTGTCAAGCTGCGTTTGCCGTTTCGACTGCAGATGTGCCTCGAAGTCGAAAACTGTCTGCCCACCATACATATTTATAAAATCGTGCGCCCGACGCTCCATCTCGCAGACCTCCGCCTCTATCTTCGACGAACCGAAAGAGCGCACCAACACGCTGCGCCCCTCACGCTTGTCGAGCACCTGGACGCTTATCGACCCACTCTTATTAAACTTTCGCCGTACAAACATGCCGTAAATTTACAAAAATTAACAGCGGGTCACCCAAAATAGCGTGTTAAAAAATCTTTCCAGGCTGATAGTCAGCCACAAAGAGATGCGCATCAAGAATCGGTGTCAAAGTCAGGAGCGCTGAGCCACAGACGATAAGAACAGCAGCCGCTCCATGTGGGGCGGCTGCTCATTTCCTGACTTTGACAATGGGTCACCCAAATCAAAAAACCGAGGGGAGCAGCGGTCGCAGCAATCGTTGCTCGTCGGTCATGAGCATAATCCTGGTATCAGTTGTTCCGTCGGAGAGCGCCACGGTGACCGTTGAGATGGTCTTGGCAATGTCGAGTGCCTTGTCCACGCTAATGGCGA
>JBJFEF010000196.1:4431-6891 GCA_051890435.1 Muribaculaceae bacterium | reverse complement strand
TTTTGGGTGTTGCTTTTTTGAGGGGTTTGTTGTAACTTTGCGACTGCAATTATTTGAACAGAAAATATTAAGACTTTGAGATAATGAGCAAGACATCACGACGGATAATAATAGCCATGTGGACCGCGTTTGGGTTGGCATGGATTTTTATGGGGGTAATGCTGTATTTGATTTATAATGGCGTTATCGGCTATATGCCTGCTATAGAGGAACTGAAGAATCCGACAGACAGGTTTGCGTCGGTTGTACTTTCAGCCGACGGAGAGGAGCTTGGACGCTACTATCACAGTAAGGGTAACCGCGTGTATGTGGATTTTGACGAGTTGTCGCCACACCTCTCGAATGCGTTGATAGCGACGGAGGATGCCCGCTTTGAGTCGCACTCGGGCATCGACTTGAAGGCTCTTGCGCGTGCCATAATCAAGCGAGGCATTTTGATGCAGAAGAATGCGGGAGGAGGCAGCACCATCACGCAGCAGCTTGCGAAGCAGCTTTACTCGCCGGAGTCGTCGGGTGTGATGGAGCGCTTGCTGCAGAAGCCGATAGAGTGGATGATAGCAGTGAAGCTTGAGCGCTATTACACGAAGGATGAGATAATCAAGATGTACTTCAACCAATTTGACTTCTTGAACAATGCCGTGGGCATAAAGACGGCGGCATTTGTGTATTTCGGTAAGGAGCCAAAGGACTTGACGATAACAGAGGCAGCCACGCTTGTGGGAATGGCGAAGAATCCGAGCTACTTCAACCCGGTGCGCTATAATGAGCGTACCCGCGGACGCCGCAATGTGGTGCTTGAGCAGATGCGGAAAGCCGACATGATAAGTGAAGAGGAGCTTGAGGCGTTGCAGAAGGAGCCTCTGACGCTGCACTTTCATCGAGTGGATCACAAGGAGGGGCTTGCTCCATACTTCCGCGAGGAGTTGCGTCGAATGCTCACAGCGAAGCGCCCAGTGCGTAGCGACTATCCGAGTTGGGGCCAGCAGCAATTTGTGGATGACTCGATAGCGTGGGCAACCAATCCGCTATATGGCTGGTGTGAGAAGAATCCCAAGCCCGATGGCACGCGATATAATATCTATACCGACGGACTGAAAATTCACACCACTATTGATGCTCGAATGCAGCGATATTCCGAGCAGGCGGTGCACGACCACCTGGGCTTGAGCCTGCAGAAGAAATTCTTCAAGGAAAAGGGCGGAGCACGAAATCCCTACTCGTCGAACCGCGAGGAGTTGCCGCTGGAGCAGCGCAATGCGCTAATCAAGAAGGCGGTGCGCCAGAGCGAGCGTTACCGTGTGCTGAAGCTCGCGGGCATGAGCGATGAGGAGATATTTGAGAACTTCAAGGAGAAACGAGAGATGCACGTGTTCTCCTACGATGGCGGAATAGACACTGTGATGAGCCCGATGGACTCGCTGCTCTACACGAAGTCGTATCTGCGCACCGGAATGATGTCGATGGACCCGGTGACGGGGCATGTGAAGGCATATGTGGGCGGCCCAAGTTTCCGCTATTTCCAATATGACATGGTGAGCAGCGGACGCCGCCAGATAGGATCGACGATAAAGCCATTCCTCTACACCTACGCTATGGAGGAGGGCTACACGCCGTGCGACGAGTTGCTGAATGCCCAGCCGGTGCTCTATGATGAAGCCGGACGCGAGTGGAAGCCGCGCAACACAGGCAAGGCGCGAGTGGGCGAGATGGTGAACTTGCGATGGGCACTTACCAACTCAAACAACTGGATATCGGCGCGACTGATGGATGCACTGTCGCCGGCACAGCTTGTGAGGAACATGCACAACTTTGGCATCACCAACCACCTTGATGCGGTGAAGTCGTTGTGTCTCGGACCGTGCGACGTGTCGGTGAAGGAGATGGTGACGGCGTATTCGGCGTTTGCCAACAAGGGAATGCGAGTAGATCCAATGTTTGTGACGCGCATTACCGACAATCAGGGCAATGTGATAACGGAGTTTGCACCGCAGCACACAGAGTGCATCAGTGAAGATGCTTACTACAAGATACTCTCGATATTGCTGAATGTGGTGGATTCGGGAACCGGTAGCCGCTTGCGCCGTGCGCCGTATGCCCTCACCGCACAGATGGGTGGCAAGACAGGAACGACCAACAATAACTCCGATGGCTGGTTTATGGGATTCACGCCGCAGCTTGTGACGGGAGTGTGGGTAGGAGGTGATGAGCGCTACATCCACTTCAACTCGATGGCAAACGGACAGGGAGCGGAGATGGCGCTTCCGATTTATGGACTTTACATAAAGAAGGTGTTTGACGACCCGAAGTTGCCTTACTCGCAGTCGGTGACATTTGAGTTTCCCGAGGGGCTTGATGTGTGTCACAAGGATTATCTTGGCGGAGTTCCGGTGGATGTGGATAACTCGGGAAGCATGCCTGAGGAGTCGATTGACGGGGTGTTTGATTAATAGGGTGTAGGGT
>JBJFEF010000196.1:0-4331 GCA_051890435.1 Muribaculaceae bacterium | reverse complement strand
TACAGGGGATAGGGTGTAGTAGGGGGTAGGAATCATAACAAAAAATGGCTGCGAGGAAGGATGATTACCTCGCAGCCATTTTTTTATTGATTTGGCAGAAGCCGATTGTTACTTGGTGAGGTCGGAGGGGAGGATGGGCATTGCGCCTTTTTGTGTGCACACGAAAGCCGACGTCAGGACAGCACACTGGTGAGCTTCAGCCACCGAACAACCTTTGAGAATCTTTGAGATGAAAGCGGCGGTGAAAGAGTCGCCGGCACCAACTGTGTCGGCTACCTGCACCTTTGGAGTGGGCTGGAAAGAGACGTTGCCGGGAGTGAACACATAGCTGCCATTGATGCCACAAGTGAGGATGAGCATCTTGAGGTTGTATTTTCCGAGCAGAATCCAGCATTTATCTTGAAGGTCGATGCCGGGATATCCAAACATACGGCTTACGGTGACCAGCTCCTCATCGTTGATTTTAAGGATGTTGCATCGCGTCATTGAGTTGCAGAGGATTTCTTTGTTGTAGAAACCTTGACGGAGATTCACATCGAATACCACAAGATTGTCGTCGCTTTTGGGCATAGCATCGAGGAACCGGTTGATGGTGTTGCGCGACACCACATTACGCTGAGCGAGAGAGCCGAAGCACACAGCCTGAGTGTTCTCGGCAATCACTTCGAGGCGAGCAGTGTAGGGGATGTTGTCCCAAGCCACATTTTCCTTGATGTCGTATTGCGGGATACCAGCCTGGTCGATTTCGACCTGCACGGTGCCGGTGGGATAAGGCACCTTCTCAATGACCTGGTTGAGGCCTTTAGAAGTGAAATTCTTGATGATTTCATCGCCGAGCTGGTCGTCGCCGATAGCGCTGACCACGCAGCTGTTGAGACCGAATTGCGACACATGATAGGCAAAGTTAGCCGGAGCGCCACCAATTTTCTTACCTTCGGGGAGGACGTCCCAAAGAGCCTCACCCATACCAACTACATATTTATCCATTATTCTAAAAAAGTTTTTAAGTTTATATCGTTTATTATAAAATTTGCCCTAACCCGTTGAGGGAAATCAGATGCGCTTAATCTTGATAGTGTAGTAGAGGAGATAAGCCACACCGATCGTCATAACAGCCACGGCACCCACTTGCCCCAAAGCGTCGGCAGCATAGCCCATAGCGAGGGGGAAAATCGTACCGCCAAAGAGACCCATAATCATGAGGCCCGAGACTTCGTTTTTCTTGTCGGGCGAAGCTACGAGAGCTTGCGAGAAGATGATTGAGAACACATTGGAGTTGCCGAAGCCAATCATACCGATGCCGATGTAGATGATCCAGAGCGAGTCGCCCACAAAGAGCAATCCCATAGCCACAGCCATCATAATAACGCTGATAGCGAAGAACACCTTAGGAGCTACCCAACGGAGGATGAAAGCGCCGAGGAAGCACCCGGCGGTGCGGAAGATGAAGTAAACACTGGTGGCAAAGCCGGCATTTTCGAGAGGCAAGCCAAGGCGCTCCATGATGATTTTGGGAGCGGTAGTGTTGGTGCCCACATCGATACCCACATGGCACATGATGCCGATGAAGCAAAGGATGATGAAAGGTCGGCCGAGCAGCTTGAGGCAGTCGATGATGCCCGAAGCCTTATCGGGCTTTTCCTCCTTGATGGGAGTTGCGGCGAGCACGGCGATAGAGAGGAAGCACACAGCAGCGTAAATCACGAAGAGGGCGCGCCATCCGAGTCCGAACACAGGCAGATAGGTGGTAGCACCCCAAGCGGCGAGAATAGGAGCGAGGAAGGATGCAATAGCCTTCACAAACTGTCCGAAAGTGAGAGTAGAAGCCAGCTTGTCGCCCGAAATGAGATTGGTTACGAGGGGGTTGAGAGACGTCTGCATAATGGCATTACCGATGCCGAGGAGGGAGAAAGCCGCAAGCATTGTGAAGTAGCTATCGCCGGTGATGGGGATGATGAGCGACACAATGGTGACGATAAGGCTGATGAGGACAGTGTTTTTGCGCCCAATCTTGTTCATGAGCAGTCCGGTAGGGACAGAGAACAGGAGGAACCAGAAGAATACGAGAGATGGGAAGAGATTAGCCTCGGAGTCGGTTAATCCCAGGTCTTTCTGCACATAGTTGGAAGCAGTGCCCACGAGATCGACAAAACCCATGGCGAAGAAGCAGAGCATCACGGGAATGAACTGCATGAGCGAAGAATTTTTGTTACTTGAATTTTCCATTGTAGCGTGAAAATAGAGGAGTGTGAGAATTATTTAATAGAATAAACTTTGAAATTGCTGATGCGAGCCTTTCCGCCCTCGGCACTTACGGTGAGAGAAGTGTAGGGAGCATTGGGGAAGACGAGGTTGGTCATCACGGAGTGCCCATTGTCGCCAAACAGCTCGATGCTTGAGCGGTCGATGAAGATGCGCAAAGCCACTTTACCTGAAGCCTCACGGGTGGGAGCCACAGTCACAGCTGGGAAATCGGCGCTGAAATCGGTGATACCGCTCTTGGTGCGGTCCATAGAGATGGTGTGAGCTTTAGGGTCGTAAGCCATCACCACCTTGTCGCCGGCTTCGTTGCCAAGAGTGAGATTGAGCTTTGCAGCCTTGCGTGCATCGACATCGAGGAGGATTTCGCACAAGCCATTCTTTGGGAGGCTGTATTTGATGGCTTTCTTCGTAGCGTTGACTTTCTTCACGTTGAGAGTGAGCTTGTCGCGCAAAGCGGTGAGTTCGGGCGAAGGCTCACTTGCGAGGTAGATTTCGCCGTCGGAGGCACGGAAGAGCTTCATATCGCGTGGGAGAGTGTTGGCGCTGCGGAATTGCTTTGTGGGCACTTCGGGGGCATATTGCCAGTTGCTCATCCATCCGATTACAGTGCGGCGGCCGTCGGGAGCGTCGCTCCAGCTAACAGTGGCATAGTTGTCTTTTCCATAGTCCATCCACTTGGTGGGAATGTTGCCGTTGGCATCCTTGTCGGGGGTAAACGACTTTCCGTCGAAGTCGCCGATGAAGTATTGGGTGGCGCTTCCACCGAAGGGGCCGCCGGGGTTGATGTTGGAAATAAGCACCCATTTTTTCAGAGTTTCGCCCTCGACGGAAAGCTCGAAGAGGTCGGGACATTCCCACACACCGTCCTGCTCGCCAAGACCCTTTCCGAAAGAGCTTTCGAGAGTCCACTGTTTCAGGTCGGGAGAGCTGAAGATGAGCATTTCGTGTTCGAGTGGGTGAGCGAGGATGATGTTCCACTTGCCGATTTTCTCATTCCAGAACATATTGGGGTCGCGAGCTTCGCTTTCGAGTGCGCAAACGGTGTTAGCGCCGTAGTTTTTGAAAGACAGACCGCCATTGTTGCTAACGGCGAGGCTCTGCATCTGGCTCGTGCCGGCAGAGGTGTAGAGAGCGATTATGGCGTTGTTGCCATATCCGGCGGTGCCGTTGTGGTCGATGGCGCAGCTACCGCTGAACACGGTGCCGAGACCATTAGGCTTGATTGCGATAGGCTCGTGCTTCCAGTGGATGAGGTCGGTGGAAGAGGAGTGAGCCCAGGTCATGTTTTGCCACTTGGAGCCGTAGGGATTGTATTGATAATAGAGGTGCCAAACACCGTCATTATAGAACATACCGTTTGGGTCGTTCATCCAGCCATAGAGAGGAGCGTGGTGGAAGGCGGGGCGGTAGGCAGCCTCGCGGTTCGAGGTGTCGAAAGAGTCGCTGAGTTTCATCTCGCGCCAGCACACGTCGCTCTTGGATTCGCGCACCGAGTTTCGGCTTTGAGGCGACACCACATCGAGTACGACGTTGTGACCGCGATAGGGAGTGAGGTCGAAAGGCACGAGGAAGTCAGTTTTGGTTTTTGCGAGACGCACATAGATAGTTTCTTCCAATTTGCCATCGACGAGGACATTGACACGAGCATCGTCGATAGCCTCCTGAACGGGAAAGAGGAGATAGTGAGCATCGTCGGTGATGCGCACGAGCGAGTTGGTAGCGCTCAGGTGATTCATCACGATACCTTCGGCAGCTGCAGCCGAGGTGACAGAGGCAGCGAGTAGGGCGAAGGCAGAGAGATAGGTTGAAATTCGTTTCATTGTTCTGTATTTGGTTTTATGTTAATATTGTCGGTATCAGTGCCGATTTTGCTTTCGGCATTGCAAAGCTACTAATTACATTAAAATATTGCCTATAAAAAACCGTGCATAATGTGTTATTTTTGTTGCAACGCACGATTTTTCATAGCAAATACCACAAAATTACTGTAATAATTTATATTTTTGCAAATAGTAACATATACCGGAAACTTTCAAGAGAAAATAGAAATGAGAACTGCCTACTTAATC
>JBJFEF010000195.1:0-6938 GCA_051890435.1 Muribaculaceae bacterium | reverse complement strand
ATTATTGCTAATAGTGGTGTGTTTGCTTATTGTTTTTGTTATTTTGGGGCTTTACTTGCGATTTTTCAAAGTTTGGTGCATGAGATTCTCCTACTTGAATACTATAAGATTGATATTATGTGATTGACTGTGCGGATGCAGAACACTGTGAAAAATGCGATGACTGCCAAGAGCAACCACGCAAGCCATATAATTCGCCATGAGAAACCCCGGCGAACGAGTGCAATAAATTCTATCATTACCGGAATTGCCAAATAAATGGCTGAAACGGCACAAATTGACATCCATTTCAGTGGCATTTGTTCAGGCATTTTATTGTAAACAATCATCAAGACAAGCCACATAACGAACAAAATAGTTTCGGCTTCATCGCTGTCGGGAAAATACTTGCATTTTTTCATAATGAATCTTTGGAAATCTTGATAGGGATATTCTTATCTTGGATAATTTGAATGAGATTAGAAGTTGACGCCGATTTTCACCGACATGGCGCTGAGGTTGTGTGAGAAACGTGGGAATCCGAGTGAGTTGTCGGGCTTTAGCTCGTTGTAGGAGTAGGAGAGGATGATGTGCGACTTCACCGATGCCGAGGTGTAGAGATTGAATCCTATTCCGGCAGAGAGGAACAGACCGTTGGATTTCTCGGCGGTGTTGAGGGTGTTGAATGAGTATCCCGAGCGGATGTCGGCGAAACAGAGTGTCACGGTTGATGAGAAATTGGTGCGCAGCATGGCATACACGGGAATCATGGTGCAACTGTTGCCGAGGGAGTTGCGGAGGTCAACGCCGATGCCGAGTGTGCGCAGAATGGAGTTTTTGTAGCCGAAGTAGGTAGAGATGTCGATCGAGGATAGGTCGTTGCCTGAGAGGTCGATAGAAGATCCCACGTCGATTCCCCAGGCGAAGTGCTTCATGAACGACGACTGCGAAGGTGCGGCACTTGCCGGCTTTGCGGCATGGCAAGCGAAGATGGTGGCGAGAGCTATGATGAGTGAGATAATGTGTTTCATTGCTTTTCGGAGTATAGGTGTGAGCAAATTTTATGCGAAAGTACAACAAAAACGGGTAAATTCATAATTTAGGTGGATAAAAAAACGGTCGCCCTTCGGGAAGAGGGGTGACCGTAGTGTGAATTTGAAACCCAAAAAATGCTTTTTCCTTTAATCAATCGCCGAGATACGACTTGAGGAGGCGGCTTTTCTGTCCCTTGAGGCGACGAATAGCTTTTTCCTTTATTTGGCGCACGCGCTCACGAGTGAGGTCGAATTTTGCGCCTATCTCTTCGAGAGTCATTTCTTGGCAGCCGATTCCGAAGAACATCTTGAGGATGTCGCGCTCACGCTCGTGGAGCTGATTGAGAGCACGATCGACTTCTTTGGAGAGTGACTCCTGATTGAGCGACGAGTCAGCCATAGGAGAGTCATCGTTGGTGAGGACGTCGAGCAGACTGTTGTCCTCGCCTTCAACGAAAGGAGCATCTACTGAGATGTGGCGACCGGAAACCTTGAGGGTGTCGGAAATTTTATCGACAGGAATGTCAAGCTGCTTGGCAAGCTCCTCGGGCGAGGGGCGACGCTCATTTTCTTGCTCGAATTTAGAGAGGGCTTTGCTGATTTTGTTCAGCGAGCCAACTTGGTTGAGCGGCAGGCGCACAATGCGCGACTGCTCGGCGAGAGCTTGCAAGATAGATTGACGAATCCACCATACAGCATAGGAGATGAACTTGAAACCGCGAGTTTCGTCGAACTTCTGGGCAGCTTTAATCAAGCCGAGATTTCCTTCGTTGATCAAGTCGGGGAGACTTAATCCTTGGTTCTGATACTGTTTAGCCACAGACACCACGAAACGGAGGTTGGCGCGGGTCAATTTCTCGAGTGCAGCATGGTCACCTTTCTTGATTCTTTGAGCCAGTTCCACTTCTTCTTCCACCGAAATCAGGTCTTCGCGACCTATCTCTTGCAGATACTTGTCGAGTGATGCGCTCTCACGATTGGTGATTGATTTTGTAATCTTTAATTGTCTCATTTTGCCCTAAACGAATTTAAGTGTGCAAAGATACGAATTTTTTCCCGAAACTCAATTTATAAAACGCGGAAATTACATAAATGTTGTGCGAAAAAATGTTATTTTTATGCAGATTGCCATATTTTGTGGCAAAAAATGGCTGTGAAATGATGGGTGACGAGCCGAAAAAACGGCAGAAACGAGTCAAAGTAGGGCTGAAGCATCTCCCTCAGTGCCTTGGCATGGGTGGCTCAGAATGCAAGGTGTTGAGCCGACGGGAGAGTGATGGGGCGATGGGTGACAATGAGAATTGTGGAGCTGTGTAGCGCGGCTGATAGGCGCGATAGGAGAGTTTGCGCCGTGGTGGAATCGAGCGAAGAAGTGATTTCGTCGAGAAGGAGCACGCTGCTGCGATTGTGCTGTGACGATGTGGCGCGGAGCAGGGAGCGGGCTATGGCGAGACGTTGCATCTGCCCCTCGCTCAGTCGTATGGCACGTTCACCGATTTGGGTGTCGAGTCCGTTGGGGAGGTCGAGGACAAAATCGGCAACGGCAGTGTGAAGGGCATCGCGAAGTTGCTGCTCAGAGGCATCGGGAGCAGCGAGAAGTAGGTTGTCGCGAATGGAACCGCTCATGAGGGTGTTGCCTTGGGGAATGTAGGTGATGTAGTGTCGCATTTGGGCAGCCGAGATGGTGTTGCCCGAGGCGTCGAAGAGTTCTACGCTACCGCATTGTGGCTCGATAAGCCCCAATGTGAGGCGTAGAAGTGTGGTTTTCCCGCATCCTGTCTCTCCGGTGATGATTGTGGTGGTTCCGGGCTCGAAAGTGTGGCTAAAGCGGCTTAAAATGGCTCTATCGGCACCGGGATAGGAGTAGCTGACATCGGAGAATCGCACTCCCAGTGCTGTGATAGCAGGCAATGAAGGGCTGTTGGAGCTTGTTCCGGTTTGCTCTTTCTCCGAGTATTCGATTTCGCCGGTTTGCTCTTTCTCCATGTTCTCGATTTCACGAAGTCGATCGACGCTTGCCGTGGCGTGCATCACCTGCGGAACCATAGATAGAGCCGACATGATGGGATTCTGAATCTGGCTCACGAGTTGCAGGAAAGCTGCCATCACGCCAAATGTGATTGCACCGTCGCGCAGCTGCAGACCGCCATAGACGAACGCTCCGAAATATCCTATGCCGAATGTGGCTGAAATGAGAGTGCGGCTGAGCATGGTGAAGCGTGTGCGACGCACCACAAGGCGGTGAAGCAGCTGTTGCAGCTTCAGCATGCGTGAATTGAGTAGGGGAGCGCTTTCGAGGGTGCGGAGGGTGATTTCGTGCTCCATCGACTCTTGCACGAGCATTTGCACGCGGCTCTCGCAGTCGCGAATTTCGAGCGTCATTTGCCTGAGCCGGTGTGCGAGATATTTGGCGCTGAAAATGACGATGGGAGTGATGAGCAGGAGGCTCCAGGCGAGCACGGCATCCATGCTGTGCAGTAGGGCGAAAGCACCCAGGAGCTGTACCACAGTGACAGCCATGCGCGGCATCACATCGGCTGTGATTTCCGACACCGCTTCAATGTCGCGTTGCAGGCGCTGCCCGATGTCGCCCGAGTGAAGACTCTCGGCCGAGGCATAGAGCCGGCGGCTGAGAAGTCGCTGATACAGACGCTCGCGAATGTGGTTTTGCTGCTTTACAAAAGCCACGTCGCGCAGATAGAAGGTGGTTTGCCTCAATGTGATGGAAGTGGCAAGCACTGCAAAAATCAGCAGAGCTTCCACTATCACATTATCGTTCCACACGGCATAGTCGATAAATCGGCGGCATAGCCACACGAGCAGCAGGCCGAAGCCCACTTGAGCGACTCCGGTCACAGTCCGCACAGTCACATTAGTGCCGATAGCGGGCAGCTGACGCCAAAACCACCGTGCGTAGTTCACGCTTCAATCAGTCCCTCCTCGGTCCAGCGGTTGAGCATTGAGCGAGTGTCGGCGAGAGCCTTATCGGCATCGACGTCGTATTCCCGGCAGATGGCTTGAGCAAGCGACTCGGCAGTGAAATTGCCCTGTTGCACAGCCTCTTGCCAGAGGAAAGCCGAGGTGGAATTGAGACGGATGAGCTTGCTGAAGTCGATGGTGTCGAGACCCTCAGCCATCAGCACGTTTTCTCCGCAAACGGTGCGGAGCGTAAAACCTTTTTTAGTTTTCATATTGTATGGTTTTTTTGTTTAGTTATCAATAGAGTTACAGGTGACGATAGGCGAAAAGGAGCCATCGGCGCACGGGAAGCAGCCAGTGCCAGAGCCGCCATTTAGCCATTGCCGTGCAGCTGGTTAGGCTTCGGGAGCCCGAAGGGGTGATTACGGCGGTAGCCACGGCAATGACGTCGGCAGTGGAGCAATGTTCACGGATAGCGAGATTGCCGTCGCCCAACAGTTCGAGCCGATTGCCGTTGATGCTCACAATGCGGTGGATTACGTAGTGGTTGCCATCGACCCAAGCAAGCACAGCGTTGCCAATGCGCAATTCGCTCACGCTGAAGGGGTGAAGTTCCACCTTGTCGCGATCGCCAATGATGAATGGCAGCATGCTGCGTCCGCGCACGGGCAGTTGCACCGATTTGCCGAGCGAAATGAGGTGTTTCACCTCGGTCATGATGGCAATATCTGAAATATCCATTTTCATTGTGCTGCGTAGAGGTGGTTATAGTGATGGAGTGGGAGAGATGTTATTCACGCCATTGTAGCAGGTGAAAGCAGCGTCGGCATCGGGGAGACAAGCCATGTGCCAGCATCCTGCCGAAGCCACCATAGCTTCGATGGCTGAGTGTATTCCATCAGCCATACGGCGTTCCCATCGCTTTCCTGCTACTGAGTTAATCAGATTGACGTAAGCCTCCACGGGCGATAGCCTGCGAAGTACGTTTGCCTTAGCCTGGCTCAACTGAACGACACCGCCAAGCGGGCGTTTCTCGGGAATGTAACAACGCGTCTTTCCGCTCCAGGGAGAGCCATATACGATGGGCTTGCCATCGGCGTTGATGCGCACCACGGGATGGTCGTCGTTGAGCAGCCAAGTGCCGGGAATGTTTTCGAGCCACAGCCGTGAGTGGGTGCTCTTTCCCGTTCCGCTCACGCCGAGGAAAAGATAGGCTTGGTCGTCGGCTACCACTGACGATGCGTGAAGCGACAGAGTGAGCAACGGAGCCGTGCTGAAGGCATAGATGAGCATCAGCGAGTATTCGAGCGTCATGTTACGATAACGGCGGTCGATATAGAGAGTGGCTTGGGTGTAATCAGGGTCGCTCACCATGAGCGAGGAATAGCCTTCCCAGCCAATGCGTATGGCACGGCGTCCATCGGGCAGAGTGCCACTCACGATGAGTTGTCCAAGGGTATCTTGGCGCGATTCCTCGGCAAACTCCATGGAGAGAGTATCCTCGGTGCCTCGATGCACCTCGAGAGTGAACAGTGGAGAGCCGGTCTCGGTGATAAAAGGCTCATATTGCGACAAATCAAACTTCAAGTCGTCGCAAATCACCAGCGCGAACGTGTGGCCGGCAACGATGTATTTTTTTGTCAGGTCGGTCATATTATTATTTTCAAATTAAGTTATTTCACCACTTTCAGTCGCCTATCGCCAAGAGCAAGGCGACGCTTGCGGAAGCGTTCGGGCATGGTGAGAAGCACTGAATAGAGATAGCGAAGTTCGCCCCATACCACCTCCGACGGGCACATGGGAATAAGGCGGAGCTTTCGCACCTGTTCCACTGCGATACGATGTAAGAAAGAGAAACCTTCGCTCACGGCAAACTGGCCGAAATTGCCTTCGTTGGCAATATGAGCAAGCAACATCTCACCCCAGCGCTGTGAAGGCGACGCGAGCATAGTGTGGAAAGTGAAGCCCAGTTTTTCGCAAGCAATCCACATCACAGCCTGAGCCACGCGCTTCATGCCGAAGCCGGATAGCAGTTTGCGGCAACGCTCCACATCGGCGGCTGAAGCATTCAGCATGACGTAGCCGAAGTCGATAATCTGGCGCAAACCTATGCCGGAGTTGATGAAATGGCGCTGGATGTGGGCTAATTGCATGAGAAGATTGAAAGTGGGTGTGGGCACACGAAAACCTTTGTCGGTCATTTGCGAGCGGTGAATTTCCTCATTGAGGATTCGCTGGAAACGATAGTTGCGCCAAGGCGTGCTCAGCCCCGACGAGGGACGGTAGTGCACTTCGATGATAATGCCGCTATCGCCCGACTTCATGTGGGCGTGGTGATATGAAGGCGTGTCGTCCTCATTGAGCAGACCTTTGCGGCGAAGCACATTGAGCACCTCGCGCTTTCCACCCTCTACAAAAATGTCGATGTCGCCCGGAGTGCGTGGAGCCGCTTTGGGGTAGAGCAAGGCATTTCCCTGACCTTTTAGAATCACCGAGTACATACGCAAATCGTCGAAGATGCGCGTGAGGCGAGAGGCTTCGGTGTCGAATCGGATATTCAGAGCTTTCAATTGCTGGGTTTCCATAGCCCACCGCATGAGAATATCGGTGGGAGGCTTTGTGACGGCATTTGCGTCGCTATATGAAGAGATATGTTCCAGCGCTGCATAGGTGGGACCAATCACCGCCTGACGCACTGCCTCGGCATGAATCCACCGCCATTGGTCGGCAGTGGGTTTTGCCGAAAATGCGGCGTTGGTGCCCAGCCCAGGCTGAAGCAAATCCATTAGAATATCATAATTATTTTTCATAATTGCAAAATTAGATAAAATCCGCGAGATTTTACATCCATGAAATGAATAAAATGAGAAATTTTGCATAAATTAGGCTGCGGCTCGGAAAACCAAAATCAAAAAACAAGTTTTTTATTTTGTTTTTCACTCGCCTTGCGCTAATTTTGCATACATGAAAGGGATAATCAGTATAATCGTTGCTATGGTGGCTCTT
>JBJFEF010000194.1:19895-25662 GCA_051890435.1 Muribaculaceae bacterium | reverse complement strand
AAAAAAATCCGGCTCCGGCGTTTCTCCTACCGATTTTTATCACTACTTTTGCATAACCAAACATTCTGAATGATGAAAGAAATTCTGCAATTCGTGCGCGACCTCGCGCAAAACAATAACCGCGAGTGGTTTAACGCCAACAAGCCTCGCTATCAAGCCGTCCTGAAGCAGTGGCAGGCTTTCTGCCTCGAACTGATTAACGAAATCGGCAGCTTCGACGACGACATCGCAAGCCTCACTATCAAAGATTGCACCTACCGCATCTATCGCGACACACGCTTCTCGCCCGACAAGACTCCCTACAAGTCGCACTTCGGCGTATTCCTCTGCCCCGGCGGAAAGAAGTCGATGCACGCCGGCTACTATTTCCACCTCGGCACCGGCGAGAGCAACACCTATCCCCACGCCCACATGCTCGCTTCGGGCAACTATTGCTACGACCCTGCCATCATTCCCATTCTGCGCGAAGACATCAGCGACGGCTGGGACGAGTTTTCATCGCAAGTGCTCGCAGCTGCCGACCCACGTTTTGCAATCGACATGGACGGTGCATTGAAGAAAGTTCCAAAAGGCTATCCCGCCGATGCTCCCTATGCCGACTTCATGCGACTCAAGAACTACTGCCTCGTTGCCAACGTCGATGACGATTTCGTCACGGCTCCCGGTCTTGCACGACGCCTCGCCGAAGTATTCCGCACCACCAAACCTTTCAACGACTACATCAACCGCGCCGTCGATTTTGCCCTCACCGAGTCGCGCTGAATTGCTTCAAATCACTTGATATAGTGAGACTTAATCAATTATCATAACGGAATCGGCTCTACGGCCTGTCGGTTTTGCATCGAAAGCATTGCAATTCTTTTCAGAAACTTTTAGCCCCTATATATTGTGCGGATAAATTTTATTTCGTAACTTCGCAGCGTGTATTTCTAAAGCTAAAACTATCATTTACATAATCACCTATTTATGAAACAAAATTTATTCCTCACTGCAATCATGCTACTCGGAAGCATATTCGCATCTTCAGCCAAAGAGAAAAATATCGCCTACTGCGACGAGCAAGTGCGATTCACCGTGATTACCGATGGCACAGTGCGCCTCGAGTATGCCCCCGACGGCGCTTTCACCGACAACAAGTCACTCATTGCCGTGGTGCGCGACTACGACGTTAAATCCAATTTCAAAGTCAAGGTAGGCTCGTGGATAGAAATCACCACTCCCCTGCTGCGCCTGCGCTACAAGAAAGGCAGCGGTGCATTCAATGAAAAAAACCTCACCATCACCTCTGCATCCAAGAAAAAAGGCTCTTTCCAATTCGCATGGAAACCCGGCAAGAAGCAAACCGCCAACCTCAAAGGCACTTTCCGCACTCTCGACAACTATAATGGCGACGTGCGCATCAAAGACACCGCCGAGGGCAAAAAAGGCGAAAAGATGGAAATTGAAGACGGAATCCTCGCACGCGACGGATGGACTCTCATCGACGACTCCAAAGGACTCCTTTTCGACGGCTCTGCCGACTGGGACTGGGTGACCGAGCGCAAGAGCACCGATGGACAAGACTGGTATTTCATGGCTTATGGCACCGACTATAAGCGTGCCCTCAAGGACTACGCCACTTTTGCCGGCAAAATGCCTCTCCCTCCACGCTACGCATTCGGCTACTGGTGGTCGCGCTGGTGGATGTACTCCGACACCGAGCTACGTCAGCTCGTCGATGGCCTCCGAAACTATGGCTTCCCGCTCGACGTGCTCGTCCTCGACATGGACTGGCATTACACCGACAAAAACCGCGGCGGATGGACCGGCTGGACCTGGAACCGCGAACTATACCCCAACTACAAGGGCTTGCTGAAAGACCTCAACGACGACCACCTCAAAGTAACCCTCAATGTGCACCCCGCAAAAGGTGTGGCTTGGTTTGAAGAAAAATACCCCGAAATGGCTCGTGCGATGGGCATGAATCCCGACCCCGCTGCAAAAGACACCGTCACATTCCTCGCCTCCGACAAGAAATTGATGACCAACCTCTTCGACATCATTCTAAATCCAATGATGAACGACGGCGTCGGCTTCTGGTGGCTCGACTGGCAGCAACACATCTACGACAAGAGCTTAACCTCTCTTAAAAACACCTGGTGGATTAGCCGCTGCTTCTTCACCGATATGCAACTGAAAACCGACCGCCGCCCCATCATCTATCACCGCTGGAGCGGACTCGGAAACCATCGCTACCAAGTGGGTTTCTCGGGCGACGCCTCCATCTCGTGGGAGACTCTCACCTTCCAACCCTATTTCAACAGCACTGCTTCTAACGTGCTCTATGGCTACTGGAGCCACGACATCGGCGGCTTCCGCGGCGACAGCATCAACCCCGAAATGCACGCCCGCTGGATGCAGTTTGGCGCACTCAGCGGCATCATGCGCACTCACTCCACCAAGAAAACTTCGCTCAACAAAGAGCCTTGGGCATTCACCAAGGAATATTGCGACATCTACCGCAACGCCGTGCGCCAGCGATACACCATGGCTCCCTACATCTACGCTATGGCTCGCCGCGGCTACGACGACGCTCTTGCCCTCTGCCGCCCTATGTACTACGACTACCCCACTGCAGAGGAAGCATACTCGTTCCGCAACGAATATATGTTTGGCGACAACATGCTCGTCTCGCCCATCACCACTCCCATGAATGGCCATTTCTCAGTGCAAACAACCTGGCTTCCCGCCGGCAACTGGTTTGAAGTGTCATCAGGATCTATGGTTGAAGGCGGCGGAATCGTGGAGCGCAAATATGCCATCGACGAATATCCGCTCTTTGTGAAAGCCGGCTCCATTCTCCCGTTCTACAACAATAAGGTGCAAAATCTCCAGGGCAACAATGAAGAAGTGGTTGTGACCGTGTTCCCCGGCAACGAAGGCGGCGACTTCACCATGTACGAAGACAATGGCGACGACCAGAACTATGCCACCGAGTATGCCACCACTGCCCTCTCAAGCCGCATCGATGGCAACACGCAGACTATCACCATCGGTGCACGCCATGGCAGCTACAAGGATATGCCTGCCCGGCGCCGGTTCAGTGTGAAGCTGCTCAATCGCTTTGCTCCCACATCGGTCACTGTCAATGGCAGCAACGTCGATTGCCGCTACTGCGGTGAAGACATGGCAGTAATCATCGACATTCCCGTCACCGACTGCTCGGTTGAAAAGGTGGTGAAAATCACTTATCCCGCCACTTCGGTCAGCCTCGACGGCTTGAAAGGCATCTCACACCGCTTGGAGAAAGCTCTTGGTGTGGTGAAATACAACAAGGCGCGCATCACCTTCAAGCGCGAGTTTACTCTGCTCGGCAGCCTTGCGGCTTCAATGTATTATGCCCGTGAGGACCAGCCCGAGATAGTGCGCGAGTTCATCAACAACTACAACAACATCGATGAAGTGGTGAAGAAGCAAAAGCTCAACGATGCACAGAAAGAGCTATTCTTCAATTCAATCGATTGGCACGAAATCAAGCAATAGCAATGCAACCATGTGAGAGGGCAAGTCCTATTTAGAGCGACCTGTCCTCTCCTACATTTCAATAAATTACTCATCTTCAATCATTATGAAAAGATTTATCCTATCAATCGTAGCCTTGTTTATCGCTTCGTCTCTGGCTACATCGTTTGCAGCAAAGCAGCAAGCCCCCGATGCCGATGTGCTTGCCGCCAAAGCTCTCGCTGAGCGCATCATCCCGCATCACTCAGGCTCTTTTGAGTTCCGCAAACTGAAAGTGGGAAAGAAAGCCCCCGACTGCTTCTCGCTCTTCAGCGAAAACGGCAAAATAGTCATCGCCGGCAACAACGCCAACTCCATGGCTATGGGTCTCAACCACTACATCAAGAAGTATTGCCTCACCACCATCTCATGGTATGCAGGCAAGGAGGTTACTCTCCCCGATTCTCTCCCTGCCATCAACGGCAAAGAAACTATCGAGGCTCGCACCGCCAACCGCTTCTTCCTCAACTATTGCACCTACGGCTACACAATGCCCTTCTGGCAGTGGCGTGATTGGGAACGCCTCATCGACTGGATGGCACTCAACGGCGTGAACATGCCCCTCGCCATCACCGGACAAGAAGCCGTGTGGTATAATGTGTGGCGTGCTCTCGGAATGTCCGACGAGCAAGTGCGGTCTTATTTCGTAGGTCCGGCTTATCTGCCTTGGCACCGCATGGCCAACATCGACCGCTGGAACGGTCCGCTCCCCAAATCGTGGCTCGATAGCCAAGTGGAGCTCCAGAAGCTTATCCTCAAGCGCGAGCGCGAGCTGAATATGCGTCCCGTCCTTCCCGGATTTGCAGGTCACGTCCCGGCCGAGTTGAAAGACATTTTCCCCGATGCCAACATCAAATACCTTGGCGCTTGGGGCGGTTTCGACGACCAATACCGTTGCCACTTCCTCGACCCTTCCGAGCCGCTTTTCGCCAAAATCCAGAAACTTTTCCTCGAAGAGCAAACTCGCCTTTTCGGCACCGACCACATCTATGGCGTCGATCCATTCAATGAGGTCGATCCGCCAAGCTGGGAGCCCGAATATCTCAAGCGCATTTCCACCCAGATGTATCGCACCCTCACTGCCGTCGATAAAGATGCCATTTGGCTTCAAATGTCATGGCTGTTCTATATCGACCGCAAAAAGTGGACCGCTCCTCGCGTTGAAGCCCTCCTCGCAGGCGCTCCAAAAGGACGTATGATGCTTCTCGACTACTATTGCGACTACACCGAGCTGTGGCAAAAGACCAACAAATTCCACGGTCAGCCCTACATTTGGTGCTATCTCGGCAACTTCGGCGGAAACACCACCATGCGTGCCAACCCGAAGATTTCGCTCGCTCGACTTGAAAACACCATTGCCAACGGTGGCAAAAATCTTGTCGGTATAGGTTCCACTCTCGAAGGTCTCGACATCCAGCAGGCTCCTTTCGAGGAAATTCTCTCTGCCGCATGGTCATTCCCGGCTTCTGATTCCATCGCAATAGCTCACTCCATTGCCGACCGTCACTATGGAGCTCCTTGCGCACCCGTGCAGAAAGCGTGGGAAATCATCTACAACGATGTGTATATCACCCACTCTCACTCTTCAGGCACTTTGCAGAGCTATCGCGGCAAATTCGGCGAAACCGACAATTGGCACTATCGCATCGACTATGACCCACGTCGTCTCGAAGACGCCTGGACGTGGCTCATTAAGGCTCCCGAAGCTAAAACCGACGCTTTCATCATCGACCTCGTTGTCGTTGGCCGACAAGTCCTCGGAAACCGCTTCCTCGCCGACCGTATCGCCTTCGACAAGGCAGTCAAGGAGCGCGACCTCAATGCCATGCGCCGCTATGCTACCGAAATGAAAGAGCTTATCCGCGACATCGATGCCCTCTGCGCTTGCCACAGCCACAGCCGCCTCGACACCTGGATTGCTACTGCACGCAACCTCGGCTCAACAAAGGCTGAAAGCGACTATTATGAGCATGACGCCCGTAATCTCATCACCACATGGGGTGGTAAAGGGCAGCTCAACGACTATGCCAACCGCTCTTGGGCAGGCATGAATGTGGGCTACTACGACCGCCGCTGGCAACTCTACTTCGATGAGGCTTTCATCGCCGTGCAACAAGGCCGCGACTTCAACCAAAAGGAATACGACTCAGCCGTAGCCGAAATCGAAAGCGATTTCGTAACACAACTCTCAGCCACCTGCTGCAAGAAGCAACCCAACAGCTGCAAC
>JBJFEF010000194.1:0-19795 GCA_051890435.1 Muribaculaceae bacterium | reverse complement strand
TGCAACAAGCAGACCCTATCGGCTGGCGACGTCGATATCATTACGCTTTCGCGTCTTCTCCACGCAAAATATTTCCCGCAAAGATGACTTTATTAGCGTGATTATTTCGGGCATTTCATAGTCATTACACCCCACTTTGCCCTATTTCTCCCCGCGACTCCCGGAGTTGCGGGGAATTTTTTTGCATTTCAGCATTATATTTCTATTTTTTTAGCTTTATATTTTGATATTAGCAAAAAAAACTCTAACTTTGTTGCGCTACGAAAGCAAAAATCTTAGTTTACGAAATATACTTTTCTCATATTTCATTCTTAGACCATTTATATGCTTTTGTTGCACAATAGTTTACTCATTAACGAAAGTTTCAAAACCTAACCGATAAACGATATGGACAACTACGGTGAATCTCATTTCGACGTCATTATCATTGGCGGTGGCGCCACCGGTGCCGGCACTGCCCGCGACTGCGCAATGCGTGGGCTAAAAGTGCTGCTCGTGGAACGTCACGACTTCGCCTCGGGTGCCACAGGCCGCAACCACGGCTTGCTCCACAGCGGTGCCCGTTATGCCGTCACCGACCGAGAGTCGGCTGAGGAATGCATCAAGGAGAATATGATTCTGCGACGCATCGCCGCCCACTGCGTGGAAGAAAACGATGGACTTTTCATCACTCTTCCTGAGGACGACCTTGCCTACCAGGCTAAGTTTGTGGAGGCTTGCACTGCTGCCGGCATTCGGGCTGATGTTATCGACCCGGCTCTGGCTCGACGCCTCGAGCCTTCGGTCAATCCCGAGCTTATCGGTGCTGTGCGCATCCCCGACGGCTCAATCGACCCATTCCGCCTCACCACTGCCAATGTGATCGATGCCCAAATGCACGGTGCCAAAGTACTCACTATGCACGAGCTCACCGGTTTTGTTATCGAAAACGGCCGCATGAAGGGCGTGAAGCTCTTCGACCACCGCTCAAAGCAATCCAAGACAGTATATGCCTCGCTCACGGTGAATGCCGGAGGTATCTGGGGCCACAATATCGCCAAGATGGCTGGCATCACAGTGAATATGTTCCCTGCCAAGGGCGCTCTGCTGGTGTTTGGACACCGCGTCAACAATATGGTTATCAACCGCTGCCGAAAACCAGCCAATGCCGACATTCTCGTGCCTGGCGACCTCATCTGCGTCATCGGTACCACTTCAAGCCGCGTCCCGTTTGAGGAGTGCGACAATATGTACGTCACTCGCGAGGAGGTCGATTTGCTCCTCAGCGAGGGCGAGAAGCTGGCTCCATCGCTGCGCAACACACGCATCCTCCGCGCCTATGCCGGTGTGCGTCCGCTCGTGGCAAGCGACAGCGACCCATCGGGCCGTAGCATCAGCCGCGGCATCGTCCTCCTCGACCATGAGACGCGCGACGGTCTCGCAGGTTTCATCACCATCACCGGCGGAAAGCTTATGACCTACCGCCTCATGGCTGAGTGGTGTGCCGACCTGGTGTGCCGCAAGCTCAACAACGACAGCAAGTGCCGCACTGCCGAGATTCCTCTCCCGGGTTCGAGTAAGGCTGAAGCTCCGGCACGCAAATTCTACGACATTCACGGCTCTGCCCAGGGCCCGAGATACTCCCTCGACGGTCAGCCGCAGCCTGCTCGCGACGCTGCCGCCCCCTACTCCACCTCGGCTTCGCAGTGCGAAACCGCCGACAAGGCTGCCGAGTGGCGCCACGGCTCGATGAGCGACAAAATCGACGCTGCCGATGCCGCTTCGAAGGCTCTTGTGTGTGAGTGTGAGGAGGTTACGGTAGCTGAGGTGGAATATGCCATCAAAAATCTGCACATCGACGATCTTGTTGACTTGCGCCGACGCACTCGCGTGGGAATGGGCACCTGCCAGGGCGAACTTTGTGCTTGCCGCGCTGCCGGACAACTTGCAAAAGCCGGTCGATGCGCTCGCGACGCACAGGACAACCTCGAAAAGCTGCTCCAGGAGCGCTGGAAGGGAATGTATCCCGTGGCTTGGGGGCACACTGTGAGCGAAATCCAGTTCACATCGTGGATCTATGAGGGCGTCTATGGACTCCCCGCCACCGACAAGCCCTAACCACCACCCAATCAGTCCTATTAGTCTTATTAGACCAATTAGTCCAATTGGGGAAAAATTTACTAATAACTTCAAAGAAGATAACGCTACAAATTCAGCATCATGAAATTTGACTCTATAATAATAGGAGGCGGATTGAGCGGCCTCGCATGCGGTATCGCTCTCGCCGAGCGCCGACAGCGTTGCGCAATTGTCTCCACCGGACAAAGCTCGCTCCACTTCTGCTCAGGCTCTTTCGACTTCCTCGGCTATGTGAACGGCTTCGACGTGGAAACTCCTGCCGAAACCCTCGCCAAGGTGATTCCCGCCGGACATCCCTACGACCGCATCGGCGCCAAACGCGCTATCGACATCGCACGCATAGTCCCCGACTTCTTCTCACGCATGGGCGTGAAAGTGAACGGATCAATCGACCGCAACCACTACCGCATCACCCCTCTTGGCATCATGAAGCCCACTTGGCTATCGCTCGACGACTTCAGCGTGATTGCCGAGAAAGCAACTCTCCCATGGAAGAAAGTTGCAATACAGAATATAGCAGGATTCCTCGACTTCCACACTGCATTCGTTGCCGACAACTTCGAGCGAATCGGCACCAAGTGCTCTGTCTCAGCATTTAATATGCCCGAGTTTGAGCGCCTACGCACCAACCCCACCGAGATGCGCTCGGCCAACATCGCACGCCTCTTCGACGGTAACGACGACCTTGTGCGCCGCTGCGCCGACATCATCAACCGCAACGCCGACGATGCCGAGGCAGTAGTGCTTCCTGCCGTATTCGGGCTCAACGACAGCCACGCCGTGGAAGTGCTCAAAGCCGCCGTGAAGCTTCCCATCTGCTTCATCCCCGTGCTCCCGCCATCAGTGCCCGGCATTCGCACACAGCTCACCATGCGCCGTCGCTTTGAACAGCTTGGCGGCTCCTACCTGCTCGGCGACAGCGTCACAGCAGCCCGTGTAGAAGGCGGCAAAGTGATCTCAATCAGCACCGCCAACCTCGGCACCGATGCCCTCACCGCCGACTCGTTCGTGCTTGCCACCGGAAGCTTCTTCAGCCACGGCATCGAAGCTCACCCCGACAAAGTGGTAGAGCCGCTCTTCGGAGCCGACCTTGATGCCGACACCGACCGCGACCGCTGGTTCGGGCAGCAAATCTTCGGTGAACAACCCTACATGACTTTCGGCGTAGCCACCGACAACAACCTCCGCCCGTCGATAGGCGGAAACACAATAAGCAACCTCTACGCCGCCGGTGCGGTGCTGAGCAAGTCAAACCCGATAAAGGAAGCAAGCGGAGCCGGAATTTCCATCATCTCAGCACTCCACATCGCCGACATTATCACTAAAAAAGCACAGTAACAGCAATGACTGACCACACTATGAACATAAGCGAAAACAATTTCGAGCAGTGCCTCAAGTGCACAGTGTGCACGGTGTATTGTCCCGTTGCCGCCGTGAAGCCCGAATACCCCGGCCCGAAGCAAGCCGGCCCCGACGGCGAGCGCCTTCGCATCAAGAAACCCGGATTCTTCGACGAATCACTAAAATATTGCCTCAACTGCAAGCGCTGCGAAGTTGCCTGCCCGCACGACGTGCGCATAGGCGACATCATCCAGAGCGCACGCATCAAGTACAGCACCAAAAAGCCGGGGCTGCGCGAAATGATGCTCGCCAACACCGACCTCATGGGCACCGTTGCCACCACAGTGGCACCCGTAGTCAATGCTTCTCTCGGCTTGAAGCCGGTGAAAGCAATCCTCGACGGCGTGATGAAAATCGATGCACACCGCACTTTCCCAAAATACGCCTCACAGAAATTCACCACTTGGTATAAGCGCCACGCACAAGCCAATCAGGCTCAATACGCCCAACAGGTGAGCTTCTTCCACGGCTGCTACATCAACTACAACTATCCGCAGCTCGGAAAAGACTTCGTCAACGTGATGAACGCACTCGGATATGGCGTACAGCTACTCGACCGTGAGAAATGTTGCGGCGTAGCACTCATCTCCAACGGACTCATCGACCAGGCACGCAAGCAAGCCACCACCAATATCGCCTCAGTGCGGCAATCCGTAGCCAACGGAATGCCCGTGATAGGTGCATCATCCACCTGCGTGTTCACCATGCGCGACGAATATCCGCACCTCCTCGGCATCGACAACGCCGACGTGCGCGACAGCATCAACCTCGCCACAAGGTTCATCTTCTCTCTCATCGACAGCGGCAAGGCAAAAGTCGCTTTCCGCCCCGACTTCAAGATGCACCTCGCCTACCACACAGCTTGCCACATGGAGAAAATGGGATGGGCTATCTACTCAATCGAGGCTCTGCGCATGATTCCGGGAGTGAAACTCACCGTGCTGCCGTCGCAGTGCTGCGGAATCGCAGGAACCTACGGCTTCAAGAAAGAGAACTACCCCACTTCGCAGGCAATCGGATCTTCGCTCTTCGACCGAATCGAAGCTCTCAAGCCCGACTACGTGGTTACCGACTGCGAAACCTGCAAGTGGCAGATTGAGATGTCAACCACCGTGCCCGTACAGCACCCCATCAGCATCCTCGCCGCAGCTCTCGACATCCCCCGTACCACCGCCCTCAACAAGCAGCAGTAAGTGCGAATTAGCAGAAAATCTTATTTTCCTTATCCTAAAATGCAGAAAAAGTTGATTTCAGATGAAAACATTTGATAAAATAATATTGATTTTCTCCAAATTATACTAATTTTGCATTACTACTAAAGACATAAACAATAATTACTTTTTTTATACCTAAAACCTTATGGCAAATTTATTAGCACCTCCAGCCTATAAGCCTGAACAGACAGGCCCTGAAGCTGACAAACGTTACAAAGCATTACGACTCCAAGTTTTCTTGGGCGCATTCATCGGATATGCTGCTTTCTACATCGTTCGCAAGAACTTCTCGATGGCTATCCCAATGCTCGCTCCTTTTGGATTTGAAAAAGGTGAGCTGGGTACGGTTCTCGCTATGAATGCAGTAGCCTACGCCCTCTCGAAATTCCTCATGGGTAGTGTGAGCGACCGAAGCGATGCACGCAAATTCCTCCCATTAGGCTTGATTCTCGCTTCTCTCTCTATGATGTTTATGATTGTGCCTATCACTGCGTTTGGCGACAATCACGCCATGGCTATCGTGCTCATGGGCGTTCTCAACTTCCTCGTGGGTTGGTTTAACGGTATGGGCTGGCCTCCGTGCGGTCGTGTGATGACTCACTGGTTCTCCCAGACCGAGCGCGGCACCATGATGTCGATTTGGAACTGTGCTCACAATGTAGGTGGTGCCCTCGTTGGTCCTATGGCTGTGTATGGAGCCACTTGGTTCGGCTCTTGGTTCTATGCCAACCAGCCCGACCACTACTTCCTTATCGGAACATTTGTGTTCCCGGCTGCTACCGCCATTCTCATCGCAATTCTCGCCTACTGTCTGCTTCGCGACACCCCTCAATCGTGCGGCTTGCCTTCAGTGGAGAAGTGGCGTAACGACTATCCCAAGAATTATAGCGAAAAATCAGAGCAAGTGCTCTCTACCAAGGAAATCTTCTTCAAGTATGTGCTCAACAACAAGTTTCTCTGGTATATTGCCATTGCCAACGCTTTCGTATATATGGTGCGCTACGGATGCCTCGACTGGGCTCCTACAATTCTCACCGAGAAGGGCGTGAACCTGAAAGACGCCGGTTGGGCTTACTTCGCCTATGAGTTTGCAGCTATCCCAGGCACACTCATTTGCGGATGGCTCTCCGACAAGCTCTTCCACGGTCGCCGTGCATTGCCCACCATCATCTTCATGGCTCTTGTGGCAGTGTTTATCGTCACCTACTGGATTTTCATGGACAACCTCACAATCGTCATTGCTTCTCTCATCGGTATCGGATTCTTCATCTACGGTCCCGTGATGCTCATTGGCGTTCAGGCTCTCGACCTCGCTCCAAAGAATGCTGCCGGAACAGCTGCCGGTCTCACCGGTTTCTTCGGCTACTTCTTCGGAACTGCTATCCTTGCCAACTCGCTCATCGGCTACGTTGCCGAGAACGTAAGCTGGGATATGACCTTCGTTCTTCTCATCGGCGCTTGCTTGCTCTCTATCGTGTTTATGGGTCTCACCTATCGCGAAGAGCAATATCTCGCCCACAAGAAGTAACCGGTCTGACATCACATCGTCACCACTCCATCTTTCACACCACCTTAGGTGTGGAGATGATATGAAAATTTATTACAACGGCAACCATACCAATCATTATGCCGTAGAACCAAAAAACTGAAAATTCAAGTGTATGCCTCACATCTACGCATCTATGCTTAGGCGTAGAGGCATACACTTCTACATTTTAAGCCGCCATTGGCAGCGCAAGATGTAAAGATTCTGTAACATTTTGCTTCTACGACCTAAAGCATGATTACCGATTGCCTTAAAATCATTAATTTCGCACCATAAAACTATGGAAAGATTTGATAAGTATATGTCGCCTATGAGCGACGAGCAATTACGCGCAGCCTGTGCAAAAATCAAGCATGTGGCTCTCGATATGGACGGAACCATATATATGGGTTCTACGCTTTTCCCTTTCACAAAGAAATTCCTTGCTTCTCTCACCGAGAATGGAATTGGCTATTCATTCCTCACCAACAACCCCACAAAAAGCCTTGCCGACTATGTGAAGAAGCTTCAAAACATCGGCATCGATGCTACTGAAGAAGAAGTTTACACCACTGCCGTAGCCACTATCGACTATATCAAGGTGAATTTCCCCGAGGCTAAGCGTCTCTTCGTCCTTGGCACACCGAGCATGATTGCCGAGTTTGAGCGTGCAGGCTTTGAAATGTGCGCCGACGACCCTGCCGACCGCCCCGACGTGCTCGTCGTTGCTTTCGACATGACACTCGAATATAAGCGACTTTGCCGCGCCGCATGGTGGGCAAAGCAAGGCCTTCCCTACATAGCCACAAACCCCGACAAAGTTTGTCCCACCGACCAGGAGGTGATTCTCGTCGATTGTGGCTCAATGTGCAAGTGCATCGAGTATGCCACCGACCGACGTCCCGACATCGTCATCGGAAAGCCTAATCCCGATATGCTCAGCGGAATCAAGCACAAATATGGACTCCAAGCCGACGAAATTGCAATGTGTGGCGACCGCATCTACACCGACGTGAAAATGGCGCAAAATGCCGGTGCACTCGGCGTACTCGTGCTCTCAGGCGAAACCACGCTTGAAACCGCCATCAATTCCAATCCACAGCCGCCTATCACGGCTCTCAACATCGAAGAATTTGGCAAGTTACTCCTACAGAGCAAAAAAGCATAAAAATTCTGGCAAGCACACACAGTGAAACCATTATCACCCATAGCGTGTATTACCGGATTAAATGATTGCAAACATCAATTTTATTATTATAATCAATTAATTATTTCTAAAATGGCAAAACAAACTACTATGAAGAGCCTCGCTCTTGCATTGGCACTCGTCTTTGCAAGTTTCGCTACAATGGCTCAGACCTTTATCAAAGGTACAGTTTATGAAGCCGACGGACAAACGCCTGCCATTGGTGCCACAGTGTTGCAGAAAGGCACTAACAATGGTGTTTCGTCAGGTGTCGATGGAACTTATTCCATCCAGTTAAAGGGAAAGAACCCCGTCTTGGTCTTCCGCATGATTGGTTGCGAAGAACAAGAAATCAAGGTTGGTTCTCAGAGTGTTATCAACGTAACTATGAAGAATCAGGGCGTTGCCCTCGACGACGTTGTAGTTACCGCACTCGGTATCACCCGCGAGCAAAAAGCCCTCGGTTATGCCGTGTCGAAAGTGAACAATGAAGAACTCACAGCTACCTCATCGGGCAACTGGCTTAACTCCCTCAATGGTAAGGTTGCCGGTCTGCAGATGTCGTCGGCTGGTACCGGACCTATCAGCTCGGCACGCGTGGTTCTTCGTGGTGAGCAATCGCTCAGCTATGGCAGCAACGAAGCTCTCTTCGTTATCGACGGTGTGCCCGTTTACACCGGCTCCGAGTCGAGCGGTAGCGGTTCTACTTACTCCAACAACGACGCACCGGTCGATTTCGGTAACGCTGCTTCCGACCTCAACCCCGACGACATCGAGAGCGTCACTGTCCTCAAAGGTCCGTCGGCTACCGCACTCTACGGTTCGCGTGCTGCCAACGGTGCTATCGTAATCACCACCAAGGGTGGACGCTCCGAGAAAGGTCTTGGCATCTCTGTCAACTCCTCGGTAGTGTTTGAAAAAGCTGCTTATTTCCCCGAATTCCAGGGCGTTTACGGCCCGGGTAGCGACATGGGTTACAGGCCTTACAGCCACTACACAGTGAGCGCCGACGCCGAAAGCAACATCGGCGCAATGAGCAGCAACTACTCTCGCTACGCCTATGGTGAAAAATTCGACGCCAACAAGCTCCGCTATCAGTATGCCAGCAAAAACTGGGAAACAGGCGAGTTCACAGCTCTCCCATTCGTGTATGCCGACGACTGGTACACAGGCATCTTCGAGGGTGGTACCACATTCAACAACACCGTCACTCTCAGCAGCAACAACGGCAAAGGCACCAACTCCCGCGTATCAATCACCGATACTCACAACAACTGGATTCTGCCTAACACCGGCTATGAGAAGCAGAGCATTGCTATCAGCTTCAACACTCCGCTCAACAAGTGGATGGACTTCTCAACCAAAGTAAACTACATCCACAAGGCTTCCGACAATATGCCTGTGAGCGGTTACAGCGCCAACAACCCTCTCTACCTCCTCGCTTGGGGCTACACTTGCAACCCCACCAGCGTGTATAAAGAAGAATATGAAATGGGACGTTTCAACGCCGAAAACTATGATAGCGGCGCACTCGTGAACCCTTCTACAAAGGGTAACCCATATCGCCAGCTCTACGAGCAGACCAACGCCGTCAACAAAGACCGCGTCTATGGCAACGCTATGGTGAAAATCAAACTCCCTGTCAAAGGCCTTACTCTCGACCTCCGCAGCGGTCTCGACTTCAACAACGAGTTCCGCCAGATTCAAAAGCCTTACCTCTCATCAGGTTACTCTCAAGGCTACTATCGTGAGCAGACTATCCGCGACTTCGAGTTCAACAACGACTTCTTGCTCCGTTACATCAACAACGATCTCCTCGACAAGCGTCTCGGTATCACTGCCGCTTTCGGTGGCAACAACATGATTCGCAAGAAGTATCGCAGCTACATCACCCTCAACAAACTCGGTGTGGAAGGTGTGTATAACCCCAACAACACCCCTGAAGGTGTTTCTTCTATCCCCTACAACTACCGCAGCAAGAAAATCATCAACTCTTTCTACGGTATGCTCTCTCTTAGCTGGGACAACGCCTACTACCTCGACATCACCGGCCGTAACGACTGGTCGAGCACTCTGGCTCCGGGCAACTGGTCGTTCTTCTACCCCTCAGTGAGCGCAAGTATCCTTATCGACCGTGCTCTCAAAATCAAGACCAACTGGCTCGATATGGCTAAAGTACGCATCTCTTGGGCTAACGTAGGTAACGACACCGATCCTTACACTCTTCTCGACGCTTATTCTGCTTCAAGCGACTATCCGGGCGGTTATGCTCTCCCGGGCGGAATGTCAAACTACAACATCAAGCCTGAAAACGTTGAAAGCTGGGAAGCCGGTCTTGAGCTCGTATTCCTCAAAAACCGCTTCTCTATCGATGCTGCTTACTACGACTCTCGCACCACCGACCAGATTATCTCTGCTACCACCGACCCGATTATCGGTGCAAGCTCAATGAAGATCAATGCCGGTGAAATCCGTAACCACGGTATCGAGATTTCTACTCACATCACACCCATCCGCACTAAGGACTTCACTTGGTCGATGGACCTCAACTGGGCTCGCAACTGGAACAAGCTCGTGAGCTACCTCCCGGGTTGGGATCCCGAAACTCCGCTTCAGCTCGCCAACAACGGTACCACAATCGGTAACCGCGTGTATATCTACTCCTACGTAGGCAAAGAGATGAACGTAATCTACGGTAAGGGCTACCAGCGTGCTCCCGAAGGTGCTACCGACGCTGAGGGCAACGACGTGTCGGGCATGATTCTCGTCAACGAGAAAAACGGTTATCCTATCCTCGACACCCAAGCCGACCGCAAAATCGGCCGCGTCGCTCCTATCTGGCGCGGAGGTATGAGCCAGAAATTCACCTACAAGAACTTCTCTCTCGGCCTCCAGTTCTCTGCTCAGATGGGCGGTCACTGCTTCTCGGTTACTCACTTCGCTCTCGCCTACCAAGGTAAGCTCACCAATTCTCTCCCAGGCCGCTACGACGGTCTCGTAGTTGAAGGTGTTAACGCCACCACCAATGCCGACGGAACTGTAACCTACAAGAAGAACACCACCGTCACCGAGAATGTAAGCACCTACTACAGCTCCTACAAGTATATCCGCGACAACGTTGAAGAGAACACATTCAAGACCGACTTCCTGAAACTCAAGGAAGCTCGCCTCGACTATTCTGTTCCTTCAAAGTGGATTAAGAAAACAAAAGTGTTCAAGAGCGCATCTTTAGGTGTTTGGGCTACCAACATCTTCTGCATCTCTTCGTTCCCGCAGTATGACCCTGAAACCGGTGCAATGAACGGTTCGCAAATCACCGGCGGTATCGAGGCTATGTCATTCCCGATGACTCGCTCTTATGGTGTTAACATTAAATTCTCGTTGTAAAACTCACTAATTTTTGAATACACTATGTTAAAGAAATTATTATATTCAAGTTCGGCTGCTCTCGCCTTCATGGCTATCACAGCGTCATGTACAGGCGAGTTTGAAGAGACCAACACCAACCCGAATACCCTTTTGGTGGGTCAGCTTCAGCCTTATTCGGTGTTTGAGCCTAACCTCTACACAGCAGCAAAAACCCCATGGACCAATTACACTTGGTTCTGGAACGATGAGTTGGCACAATACACAAGCTTCAGCGGTGGTAGCACTCGTGAAGAAAACCGCTACAAAATCGGCGACAGCAACTGGTCGTCGGTGTGGAGCCAATATTGCAACCGTGCCAATAATGCACAGCACATGTATGAGCTTTCAGTGCAGCACGAAGTTCCTGCCACCGAGGCTATCGCACTCACTCTCAAGGTGCTCTTCATGAGCAACCTCACCGATATGTTCGGCGATATCCCCTACAAGGAGGCATTCCAGGGTCGTGACACCGAAAACCCAATCATGTCGCCGCGCTTCGAGTCGCAAAAAGAAGTTTATGAAGACATGTTTGCCGACCTCGAAAAAGCCAACGAGATTTATGCCACCAACCCCACCTTCGCAAAGAAGGAGCTCGACCTCATGTATGGGGGCGACATGAAATTGTGGCAGAAATTCAACAATTCACTCTATCTGCGCCTGCTCATGCGTGTGAGCGGTCGTGAAGAGATGAATGTAGGCGCCAAGATGACCGAGATTCTCAACGACTCAAAGAAGTATCCCGTTATCATCTCCAACGATGAGAATGCTACCGTGAAGTGGTCGGGCATCAACAAGTATTGCACTTATTTCGAGACCACCACTAAGAGCGACTTCACATCGAGCGCTTATCACATTGCTCAGCAAGTAATCAAGATGACTACCGTCTTTGCTAAGATGAATGCCGATGGCACAAGCACCCGCGTTTTCCAAGAAGACGACGGAACAAGCGATGGCGTATTCCGCTACGAAGACCCACGCCTCCCCATCTGGGCTGTCGCTTCCGACTTCGGATGGAAAGGCTGTATTGCCGGCTGTAACCCTGCCGACCGTGGCGAATCAAACAAAAACGCCGCTCAGCTCAACTATTCCGTGCTCGCTCGCCTCGACTTCCCCGTAACCTTCATGGAGTATTCCGAGATTAACTTCATCGCTGCCGAAGCTGCACAGCGTGGCTTGATTCCCGGTGGCTCACAAGCCGCTCGCAACTACTACGAGGAAGGCATCCGCGCTTCAATGCACCGTTGGTCACCCGAAGGTGCCTACAGCGACCGTCCGTGCGAAATCACCGAGGAGCAAATCAACTTCTACCTCGCTGCCAAAGACGACCCGCAATATATCGACGACCTCAAGGTTATGGGTCTCAACTGCGGACTCGGAAGCTGGGATTCAAACGACAACAAGCTTGAGCTTATCGCCGAGCAGAAGTATCTCGCACTCTTCTGGGTCGGTATGGAAGCCTACCACGAAATCCGCCGCACAGGTTATCCTATCCTTCGCATCGGCGATGGCTGCGACTACAACGACTATGAATATCCGCAGCGTTTCGGATACTGCAACACCACCGTTGCCAACAACCGCGAACAAGTGGAAGAAGCTCTCGCACGCATGGGTGGAAAGAATGATATGAAGACACCCGTGTGGTGGAGTCAGAAAGCTATTACAGGTAAATTTAATTCGGTCTATACAAAATGAAAACAAATAGATTCCTCAGTAATTTAGCAGGCAAGCTGTGCATCGCTGCACTTGCTATGTCGGCAATGGTTGTCTCTTCGTGCGACGACGATGACAACAATTTTGAAGGCTCGCCCTACTTCTCCATCGACGGCTTCACCGAAGCAGGCAACGATTTCATCTATGAGATGGACTACAAGAAGGTCGATACCACTTCTCTCACTGCCGCAAAGGTGTTCACCGTGCGCTCCAACCGCCCCTGGCAAATCGTTGCATCAGAGGCTGAAAATGGATGGTGCCGCGTGTGGCCGGGTGTGGGCGAAGGTGATGGCCTCATTCGCGTTTCTGCTCTCGAAAACGGTAGCGCCATCGGCCGCGAAATGATCTACAACATCATCGTGGAAGGTATGGACACCGGCCGTCGCTTCATCGTGAAGCAAAAAGGTAGCGACCCCTACATCCGTTCTTCGGTAGTCGAAGTGAACATTCCTCGCACCGGTGGATCCACCACCCTGCTCATCCTTGCCAACGTGCCCTACGAGAAACCGGTTATTACCGATGCCGATGGCAAGACAGTGGATTGGGTAACCTATGCCGAAACTGCCACCAACACATTTGAGGTGAGAGTGCCCGGCGTGAACGACACAGGCGACAGCCGTCTTGCTTTCTTCCACATGCAAGGCAGTGGCGAATACTCCAATATCGCTATCACCGTGCCTATCTACCAGACCTACGCTATCATCACCGACGACTTCTCGTGGGTTCCGGCTCTTGATGGCAGCAGCGTCCTCGGTTGGGACACCACAAATGAGAACCGCTACGACCTCTGGATTAAGAACGGCATGAGCCAGGAAGACTTCGACGCACACAAGTGGGTATGCCGCTCTACTTGGCTCTACGCCCGCCCGGGATTCATCAAGCTCGGTAAGACCAACTATGGTGGCGACGTGATTTCACCTAAGATGGAAGAACTCGGCGAAGGCACATTCGACGTACAGGTGCAAATCCAAGCCGTAGGTTACTCTTCGGCCGGTGGTACGATGGACGACCGCGAGCTCCTCGTAGGTGTGCTCGGCGACGGTGAAATCACCGAAGCTCACAGCATGGGAGCAGCCGAAGTTGACGACGTCACAAATATCGCCTATGCCAACGACAAGGGCGGCGACATGATTATCCCCAAGATGAAGCGCTTCACACTCACCGAGGCAGGTACGTTCCTCAAGGCCCGCGACGAAACAGGTATGGACGTGTGGTCGTGCCCCGACACCAAGTGCGTAGTCACCATCAAGGGTGCCACCAAGAACACTCAAGTGGTTTACATCGGCGGAACCTACGGAGCAGCCCTCAAGAATGTAGGCAAGGGTAAGAACCGTATCTTCCTCGACAACTACCAGGTAATCCAGCTCTAACGTAATTATTCCAGTCATTTGCAAGGTGTGCTCACCATGCCTTGCAAATGGCTTTTTATTATAAAAAATCACTATCAACATCTCTTATGCAAAGCATGAAGACAAAATTACTCATTGCAGCTTTGGCTCTGGCATCTTGCCTGGCGAGCTCGGCTAAAGATGTGTTTTTCTTCTCCGGTGATGCCACCGAAGCTACCAAGACGGTAAGCAACGTGACTTCAATCATCATCGGTGACCAAAAACTGTCTCTCAAGACCGCCGACCAGAATACCACCGACGTAGCATTCACCGAGTTCAGTGCATTTGCTTTCAAAAATCAGCGCACATCGGGCGTTGGCGTTACAAAAGCCGACCTCGCAACTCGCATCTCTTGCAATGGCACCACTGTGGCTGTCACAAGCCTCAACATCATCGACGCCATCGACCTCTATGCTGTGAATGGTGCCAAAATAGCATCATTCACTCCTCGATCCCGTGATTTTCAGTTCCCCATCGACAATGCCGGAATCTACATCGTGAAAGTTAAAGCCGGTGCCGATGTCACTGCCTTCAAGGTGGTGAAATAACACTCATTTATGTCATAACTAAAAAAACATCAAAACAAAATGAAGAAATCATTTATTCTGCTCACATCTTTATTGCTCAGCTCTGCTGCCGCATTCGCTCAAATGACTTGCGTGGTGGCTCACCGCGGCTATTGGGACACCGAAGGCTCTGCCCAGAACAGCATCCGTGCTCTCGTGAAAGCCGATTCTATCGACTGCTACGGCTCTGAATTCGACGTGTGGATGACTGCCGACAAGAAGCTCGTGGTTAACCACGACCCCGATATCAACGGAATCCACATCGAAACCTCAAAAGCTAAAGATGTGCTTGCCCAGAAACTCCGCAACGGCGAGAATGTTCCCACACTCGAACAATATCTCGACCAGGCTCTCACCCTCAAGCCTCGCCTCATTCTTGAGCTAAAACCTCACATGGACAAGAAGCACGAGGAAGACGCCGTGAAAGCAATCATGAAATTGGTGAAAGAGCGCGGTCTTGAAGCCAACATGGAATACATCACCTTCTCAAAGGAGGGTTTCATCAATCTCATCAAGTATGCCCCTAAGGGTACACCTATCATGTATCTCAACGGCGACCTCACTCCACGCGAAATCAAGGCTATGGGCGGAACCGGTATCGACTACCACTACAAGGTGCTCAAGAAGAACCCCTGGTGGATCGATGAGTGCCACGCACTCAACCTCCGCGTAAATGCTTGGACAGTAAACAAGGAGAAAGATATGCAATGGTGCATCAAGCACGGTGTGGACATAATCACCACCAATGCTCCTGAGCTCCTCAAGCAGCTCCTCCTCGAGAAATAAAGCAATAATCATTATTTTCTTTACAGTCAATTATGAAAATCAATAGAATAGGCATCCTTGCAACGGCAGCCTCGGTGCTCCTCGGCAGTATCGTGGTAATGGCGCAGACCGACCTCCTCGTATATCGCGACGGAAAGATCGTCTTCGCCGGAAACACCGCCGAAATCAACGATGTCACCATTCAATCAGGCAAAGTGACAATCACCGATGCCTCTCTCAACACCCTGCTCGATGCCGCCGACGCCGACAGCATTCAGCTTCCCATCTTTTTCGACGACTTCTCTTGGGTGCCAAGCGAAGGTTGTAGCGTAGTGGGATGGAACACAGCAGGCGAGAGCGACAACCGCATCGACAAGCAAAAAGCCACCTACGATGCCCACGGCTGGTCGAGCCGAAGCGAAACCGGTGTCTATGGCCGACCCGGATTCGTGAAACTCGGACGCACTTCTTTCGGTGGCGACTTCGTTTCGCCCAATTTTGAAAGCCTCGGCGACAAAGTGGCTACTGTGAGAGTTGAGTTCCAGGCTATCGGATACGCTACCGAAGCCGGAAATCGCGACAAGGGGCGCCTCTATGTGGGTGTCCTCGGCGAAGGCACCGTGATTAATGCCACCGGTGCCGGCGTTGAAGGCACAATCGGAAGCATCGCCTATGTGGATGCCAGCGGTAGCCCCATCGCTATGGGAACTATGGCAAACATCCTTATCCCCGACAATGGCTACTTTGCCAAAGTCGATGGCTTGAGCAATGAAGACGCCTGCATGCAGCTTTGGGACAACGAAGTCACACACTATGTGGTCAATATCAAGAATGTCACCAAGGATTCTCGCATCGTGTTTATCGCAGGCGCTTTTGGCGACAAGCTCGGCAGCGGCAACAAAAACCGCATCTTCCTCGACAACATAAAGGTCGTTGAAATCAAGTCGGAGCGCGGTCTTGCCACTGTGAGCGGAAAAGTGAGCTGTGCAGGAATTGGTGTGGAGAATGTAACTGTTTCTGATGGTATCAATGTCACCACCACCAACGAGCACGGCGAATACACGCTTCTCACCAAAAAAGAAAATGGATATGTGTTTATCTCCACTCCGGGTGGATATGAAATGGAGCAACAAGGTGCAGGAAACCAGCCATCATTCTTCAAGCGTCTCGAAAAGGGCGCCCTCGAAAATGAAACTGCCGACTTCAACCTCGTTTATAGCAACAACGAAAACCACATCCTTCTCACGCTCGCCGATATGCACCTCGCAAGCCGCAACAACGATATCTCGCAATTTGAATCGGGATTTATCACCGATGCCAACACTCTAATTGCCGACTACACCGCTGCCGGAACAAAGGTCTATGCCCTCACTCTCGGCGACCAGAGCTGGGACCAGTATTGGTATTCCAATAATTTTGCGCTCGAAGAAGCCGCTCAAAAGATTTCAAAGCTCAACTGCTCGGTTTATCACATAATGGGTAATCACGACAACGACCCCTATGTAGCTGCCGACTTCGGTGCTGCCGAAGCATTCCGCAACTTCATAGGCCCCACATATTACTCTTTCAATCTCGGAAAAGTTCACTATGTGGTCCTCGACGATATCCAATATATCAACACAGGCGGAAAATACGGAACCATAGGTGATCGTAACTACAACCGCATGATCACCGGCGAGCAAATGGAATGGCTCCGTCGCGACCTCGCCACTCTCGCCGACAAGAACACTCCCATCGTGGTGGCTATGCACGCCCCACTCCACTTCGTGCTCCACAATGTCACCGAAGGAAATGTGGCTTCTTCTTTCGGCATCAATAACGGTGATGCTCTCGAAAAGGTATTTGCGGCTTTCCCAAATGTCACTTTCGTGAGCGGTCACACACATGTGAATTGCACGATGGACTCTCAGACGTCGCCGCAAATCCACGAGTTCAACACCGCTGCCGTTTGTGCAACATGGTGGTGGACCGGGAAAAACGGCTATGCCGGAAACCACATCTGCGTAGATGGCTCTCCAGGCGGTTACGGTGTGTGGACCATGACCGGCACCGATGCCGACTACCGCTACAAGAGCATCGGTTACGACCTCGACTACCAGTTCCGCGTCTATGACCTCAACCAAGTGGTAATCGACAGCCGTTGGGTTGATGGAGCTAAAGATGAATACAAAAACAAAGTTTCGGAGTACGCCGATGTATATGGCACTGCCGGTACCGACAACGAAGTCCTCATCAACTGCTGGGGATGGGGTCCGGGTTGGACCATCTCGGTCAAGGAAAACGGCATGTCGCTCAGCGTGGAGCATGTGAGCGCCAAAGACCCGCTGCACATCATCTCCTATGAGTGCCAGCGTCTGAAGCACAACGCCACCCCCACTTCAGGCTTTGTCACCAACGCACACAGCCACTTCTTCAAGGCGAAAGCCACAAGCAAGACTTCTACACTTGTGGTCACTGCAACCGACTCCTGGGGTCATGAGTTTACGCAAACCATCACCCGCCCCAAAGGCTTCGGCTACAGCATGAAGTAGAGCACTCATCAGTATGCAAGAAAAGGGAGCAACTCCGTTCCACCGGGGTCACTCCCTTTTTTTATGTCATTGCTTTATCGTTTCGCGCTACTATGCACTCCACGTTAGTGGCTGGCGCCTCCATCGCTACGCCTCATAGCGTTGCTACACTTCCATCGCTACGCCTCATAGCGATGCTACGCCTCCATCGCTCCGATGAGCTGTGTAGCCGATTGCAGCCCGTGGCGCTCCAGATAGTCGGCAATATAGTCCACTATCTTCCCCGTCACTGATGGGTCGATGAAATTAGCTGTACCCACCTGTATGGCAGTAGCACCGGCAAGCATAAACTCCACAGCATCGCGTCCGTTCATGATGCCACCAAGTCCCACCACAGGCACTTTCACAGCCTTTGCCACCTGCCACACCATTCTCACCGCAATGGGGCGGATGCAAGCACCCGAAAGTCCGCCGGTGATAGTGGAGAGATATGGTCGGCGAGTCTCAGTGTTGATAGCCATGCCCAAGAAAGTGTTGGTGAGCGACACAGCATCGGCACCGGCAGCCTCCACAGCCCGGGCAATCTCGGCAATATCGGTCACATTTGGCGATAGCTTCACAATCATCGTCTTGGGGTAGGCTTTGCGCACCGCTTCGGTCACACCGGCAGCACCCGCGCAAGTGGTTCCGAATGCCATTCCGCCCTGCTTCACATTGGGGCACGATATGTTGATTTCCACTGCTGCCACCTTGTCGAGTGGTGCAAGCTTCTCACACACCGACACATAGTCGGGAATCGATGCACCCGACACATTCACTATCACACGCGAATCCACATCCTTTATGCGCGGATAAATGTGCTCGATGAAGTAGTCAACGCCCTTGTTCTGCAATCCCACTGCATTGAGCATGCCCGAGGGAGTTTCCACCATGCGAGGATAGGGATTTCCCTCACGGTGATTGAGCGTAGTGCCTTTCACTATGAATCCGCCAAGCTTGTTAAGATCAACAAAATCGCTGAATTCCTCTCCATAGCCGAATGTTCCCGATGCCGTGAGCACGGGATTTTTCAATTCAAGCTCTCCTATTTTTACTCTTAAATCTACCATTTCAATCTTTCAATATTAAATACCGGACCCTCTTTGCACACACACACATTTCCACCGTCGGTGGTATCTTCCACGCAGCAAAGGCATGCACCGATTCCACACGCCATCAGGTTCTCGAGCGATACCTCACAAGCCGTTCCCGTCTCCCGAGCCTTGCGTGCCACAGCCTTCATCATGGGCATGGGGCCGCAGCACTGTATCAAGTCGAAGCTCCCGTTCATCACCGTGTGCATCGTCACGAAGCCCTTCTCGCCACGCGACCCGTCCTCGGTGGATATGCACACTGTGCCATATTTCTCAAATTCCTCAATCAGCGCCAAGTCGGCAGCACTGCGGGCTCCAAGCAAGAATGTGACATCGGTTCCGGCATCGTGCAGTTGCTTGCCCAGATAGAGCAGCGGTGCCACTCCCACTCCACCGCCCACGAGCAAGCGGCAACCTCCGGGTGTGGCATCAAATCCGTTACCAAGCGGCAACACCAGGTTGATGGTAGCTCCGATAGGCTTATCAACGAGATTTATTGTACCCTCGCCGGCGCAGCGCACGAGCAGCCACAGCGTGTTGTCGGCTTCATCCACAAAGTTCACCGATATTGGTCGGCGCAAGAATGTATTTTTTGAATTGGTTATTTCCACCTGCACAAACTGTCCCGGCTTCATCTCGGGCATCTCTCCATCGGCAGGCTTTAGTTTCAGCAGGTGACAACCGGTGGTTACTTGCCGCTTATCTACCAGTGTAAAGTCTTTAATGTATTTCTTTGTCATTTCTGATGGCAATTTGGGGGTTTATTTTGCAAAATTATCTAAAATATCCACAACTTGGAAACATTAACGTCAATTTATTTCAAAGAATATTTTTGCAACGGAAAATTTTTACCTATTTTTGCAGTGCAATT
>JBJFEF010000193.1:0-1926 GCA_051890435.1 Muribaculaceae bacterium | reverse complement strand
AGCTATGTGATGGGAATAGAAAAGGAGTGTAACCTGGTGGGTTACACTCCTTTTCGCTATTGTTGATTTCTATTTCTATCAATGAACCTCCTCGAAGGGGACGTCGGTCACGTCGTTGCCGCCGTTCTGGTTGCCGCCCTGGTTGGCTCCGGGGTTAGGACCTTGCTGTGCGCCGGCTTGCTGCTGAGCGTTATACATCTCTTGCGATGCTGCGTGGAACACTGCCTCAAGCTCTTTCATTGCGGCGTCGATGGCTGCGATGTCCTGCTTTGAGTGTGCGTCTTTGAGCTTTGCAAGTGCGCTTTCGATTTGGCTGCGCTTGTCGGCAGGGAGCTTGTCGCCGAGGTCTTTGAGGCTCTTCTCGGTCTGGAAAATCATCGAGTCGGCTTGGTTGATTTTGTCAACGCGCTCTTTCTCAGCCTTGTCGGCAGCAGCGTTGGCTTCGGCTTCAGCCTTCATGCGCTTGATTTCCTCGTCGGTAAGACCGCTCGATGCCTCGATGCGGATGCTTTGCTCTTTGCCTGTGGCTTTGTCCTTGGCCGATACGTTGAGGATACCGTTGGCGTCGATTTCAAATGTTACCTCGATTTGTGGCACGCCGCGAGGTGCGGGAGTGATTCCGTCGAGGTGGAAGCGTCCGAGGGTCTTGTCGTCTTTTGCCATTGGACGCTCGCCTTGGAGCACGTGGATTTCTACCGAAGGCTGGTTATCAACCGCAGTAGAGAACACTTCGCTCTTGCGGGTAGGTATGGTGGTGTTGGCTTCGATGAGCTTTGTCATCACGTTGCCGAGTGTCTCGATACCTACCGAGAGGGGCACTACGTCGAGAAGGAGCACGTCCTTTACTTCGCCGCTGAGCACACCGCCCTGGATTGCAGCTCCCACGGCTACCACTTCGTCGGGGTTAACGCCCTTCGACGGTGCTTTGCCGAAGAATTTCTCTACGATTTGCTGCACGGCAGGGATTCGGGTTGAACCACCCACGAGGATTACCTCGTCGATGTCGCTTGCTGTCATGCCGGCATCCTTGAGTGCCTGGCGGCATGGCTCGATAGTAGCTTGGATGAGGCTGTCGCTGAGCTGCTCAAACTTGGCACGCGTAAGCGTCTTCACAAGGTGCTTTGGAATACCGTTAACGGGCATGATATACGGCAGGTTGATTTCGCTTGTAGTGGTGCTCGAAAGCTCAATCTTGGCTTTCTCGGCAGCCTCTTTAAGGCGCTGGAGTGCCATCGGGTCTTGACGGAGGTCAACGCCCTCTTCTTTCTGGAACTCATCGGCAAGCCAGTCGATAATCACGTGGTCGAAGTCGTCGCCACCGAGGTGTGTATCACCGTTGGTCGATTTCACCTCAAATACGCCGTCGCCGAGCTCAAGGATTGAGATATCGAATGTACCGCCACCGAGGTCGAACACTGCGATTTTCTTGTCGTTAGCCGACTTATCGAGACCGTAGGCAAGAGCTGCTGCAGTAGGCTCGTTCACAATGCGCTTCACAGTGAGACCTGCAATTTCGCCGGCTTCCTTGGTTGCCTGGCGCTGTGAGTCGTTGAAGTATGCCGGAACGGTGATTACAGCTTCAGTCACAGTCTGTCCGAGGTAGTCTTCGGCAGTCTTCTTCATCTTTTGGAGAATCATTGCCGAGATTTCTTGCGGAGTGTAGTCGCGACCGTCGATGTTGACGCGCGGCTGGTTGTTGCTGCTGCGAACCACCTTGTAAGGTACGCGAGCTATTTCGTTCTGAACCTGGTCGAAGTTTTCACCCATGAAACGCTTGATGGAGAACACCGTGCGAGTAGGGTTGGTGATAGCCTGGCGCTTTGCGGGCTCGCCCACTTTGCGCTCACCGCCATCCACGAATGCTACGATTGAAGGAGTAGTGTTGCGTCCTTCGCTGTTAGGAATTACGACGGGGTCGTTGCCTTC
>JBJFEF010000192.1:0-1927 GCA_051890435.1 Muribaculaceae bacterium | reverse complement strand
TAGTTCATCATAGAGAACATACCCTTCTTCATCTCACCACCATACCAAGTGTTGATGATAACCTGCTCCTTCGAAGTGAGGTTGAACACAACAGCAGTCTCAGAGTTCAAGCCGAGTTCCTTGTAGTTCTCAACTTTAGCCTTCGAAGCGTTGTAAACGATGAAATCGGGCTCGAAGTTCTCAAGTTCCTCGTCGGTAGGACGGATGAACATGTTCTTCACGAAGTGAGCCTGCCAAGCAACTTCAACGATGAAGCGCACGCGGAGGCAAGTAGCAAGGTTGGCACCGCAATAGCCATCAACTACATAAAGCTTCTTGTTAGAGAGCTCCTTAACGGCGAGGTCCTTCAAAGCCTTCCAAGTCTCCTCGGTAACAGGCTTGTTGTCGTTCTTGTAGTCGTCGCTTGTCCACCACACAGTGTCCTTCGATGTAGCGTCCATAACGATGAATTTGTCCTTAGGCGAGCGACCGGTGTAGATACCTGTCATCACGTTTACAGCGCCAAGCTCAGTTACCTGACCTTTCTCAAAGCCGGTGAGCTCAGGATTGGTCTCGTCGATGAAGAGCTGCTCATAAGAAGGGTTGTAAACGATCTCAGGAGTTCCCTGAATGCCATACTTAGTTAAATCAATCTTTGCCATTTTCTTCAATTTATTGTATGTAAGAAATTAATGAATTGTCATAGCTATGATTCCTATGCAGAAATCCTTTGCAAAGTTAGTTATTTTTTTTGATACACTATTGCATAATTAAGGAAAAAATTCCTTAATTTATGCCATAGCGTGTTTTTTTATTATTTTTCGCTATAAAACGCAAAATTTTCATAGCAAAATAGCTTGCATCGGCTGTGCTTTTTGCTTTTGTCCTGCCATGTGACACGGTTTCTTGCTTTCAGCGTGTGATAGTGGCCGTGAATATGTCAAAGGATGTCGATGAGATATTCGGCATTGAATTGTGCGCCCGGCTTGAGGTGCTGCATCCATTCCTTGTCGCTGAATTCGCCCTCGTAGCCTTCGCGGTCGCAGCGTCCGTACCACGGCTCAATGCACACAAATGGGGCGAAGCTACCGCGTGCCGGCGACCATATTCCCACCACAGGAGCGTTGAATGCCACGCGCAGGTAGGGCTCATGGCCGGGGCTGATGAGGGTGATCGATTGCACTTGGCGCTTCTCGAGGATGATGGCGTCGTGGTCGAAGGTGTGACGGTTGACGCGAATGGTGCCGTCGGTGGCTTTCAGAGTGTCGCCTGAGGTGGCAAGGCAGCCTTTCTGGCCAATCACCGAGAGCTTGTAGGTGTCGGCTGAGGAGTCGAATTTTATGTAGCCTTGTCGCTCGGCATCGGGGTCGTAGTCCATATAGTTGAAAGCCGGGTGTGCGCCAATCTGGAAGTGCATTATGCGCTTGTCCTCGAGGTTGCGCACTTGCCACATCACTTTCACCGTTTCATCAACGAGGCGATAGCTGATTTTCAGCTCGAAGTGGTAGGGGTAGTGACGCAGAGTGTCGTCGTTGGCGCGAAGCACATAAGAGAGAGTGTCGGCAGTTTGCTCCAGCAGCTCAAAGTCGCTGTCGCGGGCAAAACCGTGCTGGGTCATCACGAAGGTTTCGTCGTCTTGGTGCATCTTGTTGTTCCACAATGCACCCACTATCGGGAAGAGCACCGGGGAGTGGCGCTTCCAGTATTTCGGGTCGGCCTGCCAAAGGAATTCCCTGCCGTCGCTCTTGCGGATGATGCTGCAAAGTTCAGCACCTTGCGCCTTGGCTTTTACAATAAGGCTGTCATTTTCAAGAATTTCCATATAGTTTTGCTGAATTATTTGGTTTGTAATGACGATAACAACAAAATCATACAAATTTAGCGATAATTCTTAAAATTCAAAGCATAATTAATGATTATTATATCATTTTTTGGCTCATTAATTTTT
>JBJFEF010000191.1:0-1928 GCA_051890435.1 Muribaculaceae bacterium | reverse complement strand
CAATCCCTCCATCGGGCTCTTGATGATAGTGCCAAGCTTGATGTAGAGTGCATCGGCAGCCTCTTTCAGCACCTCCTTATAGTAGCAGGCAATCGAGCCTACAAAGCTCACTGGCATCTCCTTATAGTTGGCATAATTCTCAATGTTGCGCACAAAGAATGCCTTAAACGCGTTGAGCACGAGGCGGTGTACTGCCGGCTCCTCGATGTTCTGAATCAAGAACGGCGACAGCGATGCAAGGAAGCGGTTAGCTGCCGGCTTGCGATACACATTCTCGATGATTATCTGGCGTGTAAGTCCGAATTGCTCCATGAATTTGTCGCAAAGTTCCTTCGGGAGCTGGTTCTTCAGCACATCGCCCACAAGCAGCTTGCCAAGCACTGCGCCACTGCCCTCATCGCCAAGAATGTAGCCCAGAGGCGACACATTATCTACTATCTCCTTGCCATCATAGTAGCACGAGTTGGAGCCTGTGCCCAGAATGCACGCTATGCCCGGCTTGTCGCCACACAGCGCACGCGCTGCCGCCACCAGGTCGCTCTGCACCTCTATCTTCTCGGCAGTGGGTATGTTGCGCTTTATCGCATTGCGCACATTGTTGCAAACATTCTCAAATAGGCAGCCTGCACCATAGTAATACACCTCGGTAATGTCATTACCGTTAATTTGAGGAACGAGTTCTTTCTTGATGGTTTCAAACATCTCTTCCTCTGTGAGCATCATTGCGTTCATTCCGCTGGTGAACACTTGTGCCACTTTCTCTTTCCCATTGAGGACGCACCAATCTATCTTGGTCGATCCACAGTCAGCTATTAAAATCATATCTTTATGTAAATTTTCTTTTTATACAAAATATATCCTATACTCCAGTTAAGACACACAAACAGCAGTGCATACACACACGATGCCAGCGTAGCGTCGCCAAGCAGCGGCATCAGCACCTCATTGTTGATTAGCCCTTTTATCGACATCATGCCTTCTCCCACAGGCACCTTTATGCTGCCAAAGAGAATGCCAAGCACTCCGCCAAGCACATAAAGGAACAGCGGATTGATGCCAAACGACTCAAAGAACCTGCTCCACGCCTTGTAGCCCTTGATGTCGATTATCCATATCAGCAGCCCAAGGAAGCTCGCTGCAAGTCCACAGGTGGTGAGCACAAATGTGGGCGACCAGATGTTTTTGTTGATTGGCATGCCATAGTCGAGCAAGAAACCCGCAAACATAAGGCAAGTGCCTGTGATAAACAAGTCGGTGATGCGGCGGTAGTTGTCCTTGGTGCTCATTATCGCCTCTCCACACGCAAAGCCTATCAGCACGTGAGCTATTGCCGGGAGCGAGCTAAGCAAGCCTTCGGGGTCGAACGTAATGTTCACTCCATCCACCGTCAGCCCGTGATACATGTGCTGCTCGCCAAGAATGGCGCTATCCACTACGTAGATGATGTTGTCGGTGGTGAAGTCATAGCCGTGGCACGCAAGCAGCAATATGCCATACACCACAAGTATGCCGCCTATTATCCACGGTATCAGCTTGTGGCGCACAAACACCGCTATCAGCGATGCTGCACAATAGCATATCGCCAAGCGCGGAAGCACACCCACAAGGCGCAAGTGTGCAAAGCTGTTGGCTGCATCCACAAGGCGCTGTCCCAACGGCAGTGCTGCATCGGCACGCGACAGACCGTAGCAGAAGTTGCTCAGCCAGGCGATGAACAGCCCGATGAGATAAATCAGCACCGTGCGGCGCACGATTTTCACCATCAGCGGCTTCGATGGCTTGAAGTCGAATTTTCTCAGCGAGAAATAAGTGGATATTCCCATAATGAACATGAAGAATGGGAACACCAGGTCGGTGGGCGTCAGTCCGTTCCATGCAGCGTGGCGCAGTGGGGCGAATATGTCGCTCCACGAGCCGGGATTGTTCAC
>JBJFEF010000190.1:4528-6949 GCA_051890435.1 Muribaculaceae bacterium | reverse complement strand
ATATCCTGCAAGTGATGAGAATCTGTCGGCTATCCAATTCCAATATGACGCAAAAACCCTTGAAGTCGTTCGTATTTTGGCGGTCTATTCCGACAAGAAAGCGTATGATGGTGAAGCAAATTATATTTCCAATCACTATTTCTGGGATGAAAAAGAACAGATATATTTTGATACCGAAAATTTTTATAAATCGAAGGTCAACGCCCTTGCATATGTACAGGGTGGTGCTTACATGATACACTATGGCAGTACACCATATTTTTTAGAATATGGGCATTTTTAATTGAAGTACACTTAGGATTACACTGACACTATTGTATTGATTGTTGTGGGCTGCAATGGCGCTGAAGGCGCGGTTGCAGCCCCTTTTATGTGTGGTAGGTGGATGTGGTGGGTAGCGGAAAATAGTGCAAATTCTTCATAAATTGGTGCGGAGGGAGCAGGGCGGTGGTTATGGCGAAATTTTGTTAATTATTGCACCAAAAGTGGCTATTTCGGGCAAGGGTATTATATAATTTTGCTGCCGACAAATTTTTGGCAGCTTTTTGGTGGCAGAATGCAAGCACTGATCCATGCTACTTTGCGAGCAGGATGCTTTCTTGATAATAAGATTGTCCATCTTATTAGGCGTTTTCTCCATTTTTTAGCGATGAACTATCTCCTAACTTTGCCATCGAGAACGAGTTGTCATAGTTTGCAACAAATTATACCCATTAACATTAACAAAATTCAAACCACAATGAAACTACTACAAAAGCCATTAATTGCAAGTATGTTTTTTATGTTTTTTGCAATTGTTGCGACAGCCGGTAATGTGCTTATGTATCAGGCTCCTGCCGACAAGTGGATGAAGGCTGTGCCAACGGGCAACGGACGACTCGCAGCCATGATTTATGGCGGAATCAATCGTGAGCGCATAGCTCTCAACGAAATCTCGATGTGGTCGGGACAGCCCGACACAGCAAATTGCACCAATTGCACTCCCGAGCGCCTTGCCGAGATGCGCAAGTGCTTCTTTGCCGGCGACCTTGAAAAGGGAGAGGAGCTTGGCAATAAATACCTTAATGGTAGCAACCGCTCATTTGGCACACATCTTCCGCTTGGCGACATGGTGATTGATTTCTCTTATCCCGAAGGCCGCATAAGCAACTATTGCCGCCGGCTCGATATGGATAACTCGGTTGCCACTGTAGCTTTCACTTGTGGAAATGTGAACTATCGCCGCGAAATGATAGCCGACTATCCCGACAATGTGCTTGCCATGCGCATCACTGCCGACAGCCCTGGTGCCGTGACTGCGAGCCTTGGAATGGACTTGCTGCGCGAAGCCGAAATCAGCACCGCAGGCAATGCCCTCACACTTGGCGGCAAGGTGAGCTTCCCTATGCACGGTGCAGGTGGTGTAAACTTCTGCGCCGAGGTGCAGATGATTGCCGATGGAGGCTCGGTGAAGGCGCAAGGGAAGACTCTCAAAGCCGTAAATGCCAATGCCTTGACTATCATTATCGATATTCGCACCGATTATAATAATAAGGACTACCGCAACACCTGCCACAGCACAGTGACCCGTGCGGCTGCTGCCGGATTTGATACGCTCAAGCAGCGACATATTGCCGACTACAAGCAGCTTTTCGACCGCATGAGCATCACGCTCGGCGACGACATCAATGCCAATCTGCCCACTGATACTCGCCTGAAACTTGCACAGGAGGGCGCCTACGACCCCGCTTTTGATGCACTGTTTTTCCAGTATGGCCGCTATATGCTCATTTCATCTTCGCGCGACCATGGAATGCCTCTGTGTGCCAATTTGCAAGGTGTGTGGAACGACAACCGCGCCTGCAATATGCCGTGGACTTGCGACTATCACCTCGACATCAACACGCAGCAGAATTATTGGGCTGCCAACCGCACCAACCTCGCCGAGTGCAACACACCGCTCTTTGGCTATCTTGGCTTGCTTGCCGAGCAAGGAAAGCATCCGGCACGACAGATGTATGGCTGCCGTGGCTGGGTGGCACACACCGTGTGCAGCGCATGGGGCTACAGCTATCCCGGATGGGGAGTGGGCTGGGGAATGAATGTGACCGGAGGAGCATGGCTTGCCACTCACTTGTGGATGCACTTCCTCTACACACGCGACGTGGAGTGGCTGCGCACCACGGGCTATCCCATCATTAAGGGTGCGGCAGAGTTCTTCATGGATTATATGGAGAAAGACCCTCGCAACGGTTATCTTGTGACCGGTCCGAGCGTTTCGCCCGAGAATGGCTATGTGGGAAACAATGGCAAACACTTCAGCCTCTCGATGATGCCCACAATCGACCGCAGCATGGTTTACGACATCTATCACGCCTTCATCGAGTCGGCAAAGATACTCAATACCGACAAGAAGATGCGTGCACGCATAGAGAAAGACAT
>JBJFEF010000190.1:0-4428 GCA_051890435.1 Muribaculaceae bacterium | reverse complement strand
GTGTCGCCGTCAGGCGTGGCAATGGCTGAAGAAGACATTTTCAGCTTCGACGCCACCGAGGCAAGCGTGGCGGGAATGTGTGAGATGCTCATGCAGAGCTACGATGGCTTCATCGAATTTCTTCCGGCACTGCCCAAGCAGTGGAACAAGGGCGAAGTGAAGGGACTGTGCGCTGAGGGCGGCTTGGTAATCGACATGAAGTGGGCAGAGGGCAAGATGCTCACAGCCACCATCACCGCCACTGTCGATTGCACCTTTGCAGTGAAGGGCATCGCGAAGAAATTCACCTTGAAGAAGGGCGAAAGCACTATAATTGATTTTTAACGATTGCAAATAACACCCACTTATAACCAAAACAACAAAACGGACAAGAATCATGACAAATAAGGTAATAATAGGTTTAGTATTGATGACGTTGGCTACATCGGCAGCTCTTGCCGATGTGGCTAAGCGCCCGGTGCGCGACGGCTGGAAATTCCGCCAAGGACGCTCCGAAATATGGTATCCTGCAACAGTCCCCGGAACGGTACACACCGACCTCATAGCCAATGATATAATCGAGGACCCGTTTTTCCGCCTCAATGAGCGTGGCGTGCAATGGGTCGATAAGGAAGACTGGATGTATGAAACCACGCTGGTGGCAACTGCCGCCGAGGTTGGCAGCAGCAATCAGGAGCTGGTGTTTCACGGACTCGACACCTATGCCGACGTGTATCTCAATGGCAAAACCATTCTCAATGCCAACAATATGCACCGCACATGGCGTGTGAATGTGAAAGGACTGTTGAAGCAAGGCGACAACAAGCTCGAAGTGTATTTTCATTCGCCCATCAAGATTGACCTTCCCAAGTGCGAAAAATACAGCTATGGCTTCAATACCGGACCCGACCAGTCGCAGAACGGCGGAATCTTCGACAAGCTGGTGAGCATTTTTGCCCGCAAGGCAGGTTATCACTATGGCTGGGACTGGGGTCCACGCTTGGTGACGTCGGGAATTTGGCGCGACATTGTGCTCGAAACGTGGAGCGAAAGCCGCATCGACGATGTGCAGCTCATTCAGAACAAAGTGACCGATGCCGAGGCTTCGCTGAGCAGCATAGTTGAAGTGCGTGCCGATGCAGCCGTGAGCAATGCCACACTCACTGTTACCGCCAACGGGCGTGAGGTGGCAAAGAAGCAGGTGAGCCTCACTAAAGGCAACAACCGCGTGCAGATTGACTACACTATCGCCAAGCCGCGCCTGTGGTGGCCCAACGGTCTTGGTGAGCCTTATCTCTACGACTTCAAGACGTCGCTCACCGTGAATGGCAACACCACCGACTGCCGCTCACAGGAAATCGGACTTCGCTCTATCGTTCTTCACAACGACAAGGACCAATATGGCCACAACCTCTACTTTGAGGTTAATGGCAAGCCCGTGTTTATGAAGGGTGCCGATATGGTTCCGCTTGATAACTTCTTGCCTCGCATCACCCGAGAGCGCTATGAGAAGCATGTGCTCGATGCTAAGGCAGTGAACATGAACATGATTCGCGTGTGGGGCGGTGGAGTGTATGAGGATGACTACTTCTATGAGCTTTGCGACCGCAACGGCATACTGGTGTGGCAAGACTTCATGTTTGCCTGCTCTACCTATCCGGCTGATGATGAGTTTATTGCCAACATACGCCAGGAGGCAATCGACAACGTGCGCCGCTTGCGCAACCACGCTTGCATAGCCCTGTGGTGTGGCAACAATGAGTGTCAGGACGTGTATTATGGCTGGGGCAACCGCAAAAAATACTACGAGGAACGCGGCGTGAACGAACTGCTTGAGTCGCAATTCAAGAATATGTATTTCAAGTGCCTGCCCGAAGTGGTGAAAGAATATGGCAGCGGTGTGGCTTACCGCCCGTCGTCGCCCTTCGCCTTTGAGGACGGACCCAGTGATGGAGTGAATGGCGATGCCCACTACTGGGGCGTGTGGCACGGACGCGACTCGATAGGTCACTACAATGTGGAGCGAGCACGCTTCTTCTCGGAATATGGCTTCCAGTCGTTCCCCGAATTTGAGTCGGTGAAGCTGTATGCGCCACAAAAGCGCGACTGGAACATCAACAGCGAGGTGATGATGGCACATCAGCGAGCCGGCTCGTATGCAAATAACCTCATACGCGACTATATGGACAAGGAATTCCGCACGCCCGACAATTTCGAGCACTTCCTCTATGTGGGAATGATACTCCAGGGCGACGCCATAAAGACAGCAATGGAGGCACACCGCCGCGACATGCCCTACTGCATGGGTACGCTCTACTGGCAGCACAACGACTGCTGGCCGGTGGCATCGTGGGCGGCACGCGACTACTACGGACGCTGGAAGGCGCAGCAATACTTCGCCCGCGAGGCATATCGCGATATTCTTGTGTCGCCGATAGTGAAGGACGATGTGGTGAGCGTGAGCATCATCAGCGACCGACGCGCCGATGCGAAGGGTAGATTTACCATCACGGCACTCACTCTCGATGGCAAGAAACTTGCGCAAGTGACGCGCAATGTCACAGCCAAGGCACTCACTTCGCAGGTGATTTACAGCTCGAAGTTGGGCAAGCTGCTCAGGGGCGCAAAGCGCGAAGACGTGGTGATAGCAGTGAGCTTTGCGACTGCCGGCGCCGAGCCCTACCGCAACGTGGCATTTGCGTGCCGACAGAAACTGATGCGCTCCACACGTCCCAACTACAAGGTGGCGATAGAGCCGGCAGAGGGCGGCTACCGTGTGGCGGTGGGCAGCGACGTGTTTGCACGAGGCGTTTTCTTGTCGCTCGACGGAATTGAAAACTTTTTCAGCGACAATTATTTCGACATTTTGCCGGGAGAGAGCCGCACAATCCACGTAAAAACCGCCATTGGCATCGACGAAATGCAGAAACAGCTAAAAATTTTGTCACTTGGTGACACATTTTAGCCAAAGAGACGAATTTGGAGCAATTTAGCCAATTTTTGCCGAATTATTTACAAATTCCCGGGAGCAAAGAAGCTAATTTTGCAACGCTCAGTTTGGGATGCCCATTATTATAAACTTAAAAACTTTTTTACAAATAAACCTAAATAATAATCAATTCTAAATTAACATGAAACGTAGAATTTCAAGTATGTTAGTCCTTATGCTATTTTGCGTGCAGGCAATCTTTGCACAGGCAAATATCACAGGACAAGTTTTAGATGAAAAGACCGGTCCACTCATTGGAGCAACAGTTCTGGTGAAGGGAACAACGGTGGGAGTATCGACCGACATTGATGGTAATTTTACTATCAAAGCCAAAGCCGGACAAACACTTCAAGTGTCGTATGTGGGTTACACTACGCAAGAAGTAGCGGTGCCCAAAAGCGGAAAAGTGATAATCACGCTTAAAGAGGCAAGCACCAATCTCGACGAGGTGGTTGTGGTAGGTGTTGCAATGAAGAAGAGCGACCTTACGGGCGCAGTTTCTTACGTTGATGCCGAGGTTCTCGCCGAGAAGCCGGTAACCAATATCAACGATGCAATCGCCGGCCGCGTAGCCGGTGTGAGCGTAGTGAAGAGCACATCGCCATCAGAGGATTCTTCGATTAAGATTCGTGGTACGAACACCATCAATTCGGGTTCGGCACCTATCTATGTAGTCGATGGCCTTGTAATGGGTAACGACTTTGGATTCTACAACTCAATCAACGTGAACGATGTGGAGTCGGTACAGATCCTCAAAGACGCATCGGCAACAGCACTCTACGGTTCGCGTGGTGCCAATGGTGTAATCGTAATCACCACCAAGAAAGGAAAGAAGGGCAAAGGCGAATTTGCTTACGACGGATGGGTAGGATTCTCGAAGATCGGACACCGCCCCGAGACAATGAACGCCCAGCAGCTCTTTGAAATGCGTACGGAGGCATACGCCAACGGATATATGTATAACAATCCTACAGCCAACCGTCAGGAGTATATCGATAACACCTTGATGAAGACCAATATCGCATTCCACGAGCAGGAGTTTGCCGGCTACAAGAGCGGCAAGAGCTACGACTGGCTTAAGGAAGTGACTCAGACAGGAGTTCAGCACAACCACAACTTCAGCTTCTCGAAGGCAACCGACGGCACACAGGTGTATATCAGCCTTGGTATCAACGACCTCAAGGGTATCGTTCGCGGCACAGAGCAGCAGCGCTACACCGGCCGTATCAATGCATCGACCGACATCACCCCGTGGTTGCAGGTAGGTACCAACACTTCTTACACCTACACACACGACGACATGACCAGTGGTTCGGTATATTCGCAGGCACTCTACAATGGTAACCCGCTTGTGGATTTCGCTCCCTATAAGGACGATGCAACCCGCCACGACGATGACTACCTCACACTCTTCTGGCGTGTGAAATCGGAGGAGAACAACAACAACTTCAACCCGTTCA
>JBJFEF010000189.1:0-1935 GCA_051890435.1 Muribaculaceae bacterium | reverse complement strand
TCCATTGAGCCGCTTTGGCGTTCCATGCCGATGAGATATTCGATGTTTTTCTTCAGGTCGCCGAGGCTGTTGGAGAATGTCTGGGATGTGCGCTCTTTGAGGCAATTAGGAACGTTTTTCTCAGCCGATGTCTCGGGAACGTTGCTCTCAGCATCGGCAATACGTTGCTTGTAGGCATCGAGCGTTTCGCTGCCGTCGGAGCCGAATGCTCCGTCTTTGGCTTCAAATATCACACTTGGCTCGTGCACTTCCACCGTGTGCCACGCTCCTGCGGCTATTTGGCATCCGTGGCGTCCTTCAGCCGGGCAAAGGCTGATGCGTTCAATCTCGGTGCCGTTTTCGTCGAAAATGATTTCGTCGAGCCTCCCGCACAGACAAATCACGCTCTCTGTGGAGCGTGTGTGGCGGTGAATTGCCACCTTTGTTCCCGGCAAGAGAGCGTTGAGCATGCGCTGCGAGCGGTCGCCGCTCGATGTGCGCATATCATGGTTCTGTCGCTGACGGGGAGAATCTTTCGCCTGTGCAAAAAGTCTGTCAATCAATAATTTATCAATCAATGCTGTCATAGTTGATTTTAGTTTAGTAGGCTCGGAGCACCACTTCAAAAGCTTCGCTATAGGCTTGTCCCCACTGACCGCCGCGCATTGCCGCAAGTCCGGTGATATATTCCGCGCTTCGGGGGTGCGGATAGGGTCGCATCACACCGCGATACATCGACAGTGCCTTGATTTTGGCATCAACGCCTTCCTTGCCAACTTCCACGTAGCAGTTGGGGTTGAACGTTTCCATTGCGTTGTTGATTTTCCACTCGGTGCACGACGGCACCTCCATATACCAGAACTCCTTCACGCGCTTCACCTCGGGGCGGCGTTGGAACAGTCGGATAGCTTCCTGGCACGCCATAGAGGTCTGCAGATGGTCGTTGTTGGTGTCGGCAGGGTGATGCGTGATGATAATGTCAGGCTCGCTCTCACGGATTGCCGACTCGATGAACTGCACCAGCTTCAAGTGCGGCACAGTGTTCATCTCGATATTCGGGAACGTGCCCTCGTAGATGCGATTGACGCCCAAAAACTTGTTAGAAGCATTGGTGTCGTCTTCAAGCTCATTATCATCCGGGCGGAAAGCGCGAGCCTTCGCCTCGGTGCACATGATGCACACATCAACGGTGTCGCCACCGTGCGCCCATTTCCACATCGACGCACCGGCACCCAGCGTCTCATCATCGGGATGAGCCACCACAAGTAAGTATTTCATAATCAGTAGAGATTTTTATTTATCCATTGTTTCTGAAGCGGATTGCTTCAGTTCTTCGAGAATCCAGTGGCACTCTTTTCCACACACTCCGTAGGCAATGCAGATTACGGTGTAGATTATCATCTTCAGGTCGTAGAAAATTCCGCATTTCCTGACGTAGGTGTATTCCAACTCACGTCGAGTGGGATATACCTTTTCCATATACTCTTTCTCGTCGGTGATTTGGTCGCCATAGATGTAATCATAAAGAGCAGCAGGACCGCTAAGCCCTACCGGAACTTTTGCAGCCTCGTTCCACTTGCCGAAGCGGAACATGTCAATTTGATCCTGTGCCACAGGTCTTGGACCAATAACGCTCATAGTTCCATTGAGTATGTTAAGGAGCTGCGGAAGCTCATCTATTTTTGCCTTGCGAATGAAATGCCCGAATGGGAAAATACGGTCTTCATCGGGGCGCAATGAAGCTTCATTTGCAGCTTTAGCCACTCGCATTGAGCGGAATTTGAACATCTTGAACGGCTTGTTGCCCTTGCCGATACGGTGGGCGGTATAGAACACAGGTCCCCAATCCGACACCAATATTCCCACAATCGCCAACAGCCACAGTGGACTGGTAACGGCAATACCAATCACCGCGCAAACGAAATCGAATACGCGCTTAACAAACTGATACATAAT
>JBJFEF010000188.1:0-1937 GCA_051890435.1 Muribaculaceae bacterium | reverse complement strand
CCATCACCCTTAGGATAAAGGAAGGTAGATTTCACCTCCTCAGTATATTCGCCAAAGAAGTCACCGAGGAAGTAATCCATGATGTATGGAGTAGTGTGCCAGTCTTTGTTGATCCAGAAATCATAGCTGTTGCGTAATTCATCGGCTGAGAATGGCAATGCCGGATTGAAGGTGCCAAGCAAGCCATGAACGGCTTTCATAGGAATCTGCCAAATGCGGAAGAATCCGAGGATGTGATCGATGCGGTAAGCATCGAAGTATTCTGCCATCTTCTTGAAGCGGTTCTTCCACCACTGGAAGCCGTCTTTGTTCATTTCTTCCCAATTATATGTGGGGAATCCCCAGTTTTGTCCCTGTACCGAGAAATCATCAGGCGGAGCACCGGCTTGGCAGTCCATATAGAACAATTGTGGAGAAACCCATGCATCAACGCTGGTGCGGCTGATACCGATAGGAATATCACCCTTGAGCACTACACCCTTAGAGTGAGCATAGTCGCGAACGGCACGCAGCTGCTTATCGAGGTGATACTGGCAGAAGCAATTGAAGTTGATATCAGTTGCATTGTCATCGCAGAAGCGGTTTATTATCTCAGGCTCGTAAGTGGCATATTTGCCCCACTGCTTAAAGTCGGCAGTGCCTTTCTGGTCGCGAAGCACACAGAATGCTGCGTAGGGTTTGAGCCAATAGTTGTTGCGCTCTACAAATTGTTTGTAGTCGTCGCTTGCCATTGTTGCTTCTCCAAGTTCGTTGAAGAGATCGCGAACGTATGCTGTTTTTGTGTCGTTCACGCGCTCATAGTCGATTTGTGGCAGAGCGTTCAGTTCGTCGGCAATACGACGGTATTCTGCAAGTTTGGGCTCATCACTCAATTTTCCGATAGCCTCAGGGCGAAGGAACATTGGGTGGAGGGCAAATGTCGAGTTGGCATTGTAGGGATAAGAATCGGTCCAGGTGTGGGTCATTGTTGTGTCGTTGATAGGCAGAATCTGAAGCATCTTCTGCTCTGTGAGAGCTGCCCAATCAACCATCTTGAAGAGGTCGTAGAAGTCACCTACACCAAAGTCGTCGGCCGAACGAAGTGAGAACACGGGAATTGCTGTGCCTGCACCGCGCCAATTTGGTTGCGGGTTTGCAAATGTCAAGCCACTCACTATCACTATCTCATTCTTTTTCAAGCCTTTGTTGGTGAATACGCGATTATTGCAGTTTTCCCATGCAATCACATTGCCTGTATCTTTTTCGAGAAGGAGGAATTTGTATTCCACATTCACATCGGTTGGCTTTAGCTGCACAGCAATCTTCCACTCGGGGAATTTGCAGTCGCAAAGGCGCACAGCCTTCTCGGGATTCCAGTTTCCGAGCGACTCGCAGCTTCCGCACACTGCAAGCACTTGATTGCGTTTCACATAGGGAGCGTTGATTTTGAGCACCAGATTGCCTTTGGCATTGCGCGCAGTGCAGTTCTTGTTGCCACGCGAGAAAATGCCGCGGGTGAAAGCCGATGAATAGAGTGGCTTGTCGGCTGGAAATTCTTGCCAAGCGTCGATAAGCTCATAGTCGGTAACACCCTGCACTGCTGTGAAGGCGCGTTGTCCCCACCATTCGGTTCTTACTGTGCCGTGTTCGTTTCTTACGATGTAACCATAAGTGAAATTTTCGGTCGTTTCGGGCAATGTCAGTGTTATGCTCCAGCGGCTTCCGCCGTCAAAAGCCATTTTCAAGGCTCTCGCGTCGATATTGCTGCCGAGTTCCTGAATGTTGCCCATCAGGTAAACAGATTCGCCCCAATTGGTGCGATAATCTATGCTAAAAGTTAATTTCATAAATGAATATGTATGATATTAGTTGATTTGAATTCAATAGGTTTTGAAATTATTGGCTAAAGTTAGTAATTTTTTTTGAGATAGCATAAAGGGTTGACTGAAAAAATCCAG
>JBJFEF010000187.1:4539-6985 GCA_051890435.1 Muribaculaceae bacterium | reverse complement strand
TGAGCTGCAAATCTCAATCGTCACTATATATTGTTTACTCTCCATAAAAGCAGATTATTATGATTTTTTCTTTGATTTCTCTTTAGCCTTGGCGTCCTCCTTCGAGGCACTGTTGCCGCCTTTTGTAGCCTCCTTCGAGGCGCTGTCGCCGCCACTTTTGGCAGCCGCCACGGTGTCTGGCGCTCCCGCCTCGCGCATGATGTTAGCCATGTCGATCGACGCCATATCGGGAGCCTGGTCGTCCTCGTCGGGGTTATATTCCGGCTCGGTGAGCGGCTTTTTGTCGCGCAAAGTTCCCACCACTTGGTAGTCCCACTTCAGGGTGATTTCGCTGTAGGTTTCCCATCCTTTCACGCTCAGCACCTCCTTGTAGAACTTCATGAGCTTGGCAAACTTCGATTTATATCCATCCACGGTGCCCATGTTCACGATGTGTCCGCGAATCGAGGGCACAAAGCACACATTGCACGAGTCGCGCACCACCCACATGGTCACAAGCTCATTGAGCGCCTCATCGTGCGACACATAGTCGAGCATAGGCAGCAGGCGTGTGGGGCTCCACTGCTTGGTGAAGTGACCCTCAACCACCGGCACATCCACATGGAACGACTTCACTGCCGACATGCGCTTGCCCTCGCGATTGACATAGTAGGAACGGTCGCCGTCGAAGATGCGCATCACCGGCACCATTTGCCGCGCCTCAATCACGAAGTAGTCGTTTTCATTGAGGTAGCACTCCACATCTTCCATAAACTCCGATGTGGCGATGTATTGCTCAATCAGGTCGGTATCTATTTGGTTCACCGGCAATCCCTTGGGATTTAGGTTGGCCTTGTTGAGCCCGGCAAGGATGCTTTGCTTGGTGACAAACTTCAGCTGCGATTCGTTGAGAATGTGTATTCGCACGCCACGGCACACACGGGCACGAGCCTGCATATCGGCCCACACCGTTGCAGCCGACGTGCCTGCCAATAGCAGCACCACAAGCAGATATTGCAGAATTTTCTTCAGCACAAGTTTCGCAGTTAATGTATTGTTACGTTATTCCTCACTTCGTGCGCACTTCTTCCACTATCTGTGGCAGATAATTGCACACATCGCCGGCACCTGCTGTAAGCAAGACCTCAAAGTTACGGTTTTTTATTTGATTTATCAAGTCGGTTTTGTCGCAAATCACTTTATTTGCGCATTTTATGTCGCGAAGAATGATTTCAGAGGTCACTCCGGGTATGGGTTGCTCGCGTGCAGGGTAGATATTGAGCAATATCACCTCATCGGCATGCGAAAGTGCCTTGGCAAACTCGGGCGCAAAGTCGCGAGTGCGGCTGTAGAGATGCGGCTGGAACACCACGGTGAGCTTGCGGTGGGGATAGAGGTCCTTCACCGAGCGGATGCTCGCACGCAGCTCGTCGGGGTGATGGGCATAGTCGTCGATAACCACAGTGCCATTGTCGCCTTCCTCCTTGAGCCAGAACTCAAAGCGGCGCTTTGCACCGAGGAACGAACCAATCGCCTCGCGCATCACATCGCCGGGCACGCCCACCATGTGACACACTGCCATGGCAGCCACGGCATTCTCTATGTTGATATCTACAGGCACGCCAAGCTTCACATCAGCCACCACACCATCGGGAGTGACAAAGTCAAACACAATTTCGCCATTGCCCTTGCGCACATTGGCGGCATGATAGTCGCCCTCGTTGCGCGAATAGGTGAGAGTGCGCACGCCCTCGGGCACACGCGGTTGCACCTTCAGCCCTGTGTGGAGCAGCAAGGTGCCACCGGGCTGAATCAGCTCGGTGAAGTGGGCAAAACTCTCAAGATAAGCCTCCTCGGTGCCATAGATGTCGAGGTGGTCGGGGTCGGTAGCCGTAATCACCGCGATATAGGGCGATAGATGGTGGAAAGAGCGGTCGAATTCGTCGGCTTCAATCACCGAGTAGGGGCTGGTGGCGCTGAGCAGCAAATTGCTGCCATAGTTGCGCAAAATTCCGCCCAAGAAAGCATTGCAGCCAATCTCAGAGCAGTGCAGAATGTGAGCTGCCATGCTTGAGGTGGTAGTCTTTCCATGCGTACCCGAGAAGCACAAGCCCTTTGAGCTGCGGGTGATAAGTCCCAGCACTTGGGCACGCTTCATCACAGTGAATCCACCGTTGCGGAAGAAGTTGAGTCCTTCGTGCGTAGCCGGGATAGCCGGGGTGTAAACCACCAGCGTGTCGGCAGGGTTTTTGCAATAGTCGGGGATGAGAGCAGCAGCCTCATCAAAGCATATTTCCACACCCTCGCTCACAAGAGCATCGGTGAGCTGGGTGCGAGTGAGGTCGTATCCCGCCACGCGATAGCCGCGAGCCAGGAAGTAGCGCTCCAGAGCAGCCATACCTATGCCGCCTGCACCCACAAAATATATCGATTTGTAATTCTTATCCATAATTGGTCTTATTGGTCT
>JBJFEF010000187.1:0-4439 GCA_051890435.1 Muribaculaceae bacterium | reverse complement strand
TATTTGATATAATTTTCATCACGCAATCCACAATGCGCTCATCGGCATTGCGAAGCGCCATCTTAGCCACATTATCTCCGAGCGTGGCAAGCAGTGCATCATCGTGCACAGTGGCAAGCATGGTGCGTCCAAGCTTCTCCACACTCTCCACATCGCGTACCATGATGGCGGCGTTGCGGTCGGCAAGGGCAAGGGCATTCTTGGTCTGGTGGTCCTCAGCCACGTTGGGCGACGGCACAAGTATCGACGGCTTTCCGAGCAACTGAAGCTCTGAGATAGAGCTTGCTCCGGCACGGCTCACCACCAGGTCGGCAGCACGATAAGCCACATCCATATTGCTGATAAATGGCATTCTCACCACGTTCTTCGCCGGCGAAGCCTCAAGTGCCTTGCGGGTAGATTCGTCGTAGTATTTACCCGTCTGCCAAATCACCTGCACATCGTCGGCAGCAGCGATAGCGGGCAGCGCGGCGATGATGCTCTCATTCACCGTGCGAGCACCCAGGCTACCACCCACCACAAGAATGGTGCGGCGGTCGGGGTCGAGACCGAAGGTGCGGCGTGCATCGGCAGGGTCGGTGGTGCACAGCAGCAGATTGCGTCGCACCGGGTTGCCCGTCATCACGATTTTCTCGGCAGGGAAAAAGCGTTGCATGCCCTCATAAGCCACACAAATGGCAGCAGCGCCCTTCGCCAGCAGCTTGTTGGTGACACCGGCATAGGAGTTTTGTTCCTGAATCAGGGTGGGGATGCCGCGCTTCTGCGCCTCCTTGAGCATCGGTCCGCTGGCATATCCGCCCACGCCTATGGCAATGTCGGGTTTAAAATCGCGAAGAATCTTCTTTGCCATGCGCATGCTCTGATACAGCTTCACCAGCACGCGCACATTCTTGAGCAGGTTCTTGCGGTCGAAGCCACACACCGGCAATCCCTTTATTTCATATCCGGCAGCCGGAACCTTCTCCATCTCCATGCGGTTTTCGGCACCCACAAAGAGAAGCTTAGCCTCGGGATAGCGGCGGCGTATCTCATTGGCAATAGAGACAGCCGGGAAGATGTGTCCACCCGTTCCGCCTCCACTTATCAAAAACCTTTTCACTTCGTCCATAATATCTTTTTTCACTTCAATATCTGAGCCGGATTGATGGCATCCTGCTCCTCGTCGCTGCCAATCTCCTTGGCGGCAGCGGCTGCAGTCTTCTTCTTTCCGGTGTTATATTCTGCATATCGGCTCACACTGAGCATTATGCCCATTGCCAAGCTCATTATCACTATCGCCGAGCCTCCCTTGGAGATAAACGGCAACGGCTGACCCGTAACCGGCACCAAGCCGCAATTGATGGCCATGTGCGACAGCGCTTGCACCGTAATCATCACCGCCATTCCCATCACAAGCAGTGCCGGGAATGCACGCTTGCAGCGCTGCGCTATGTAGCCCGCACGCCCGAGCAGCGACAGATAGAGCGCCATTATCACCAGCGCACCCACCAGCCCCAGCTCCTCAACGATGATTGAGAACACATAGTCGGAGTAGGCAAGCGGCAAGCGGCTGCACTCGCGTGAATTGCCGGGCCACACACCCAGCACACCGCCATGTGCTCGCGCCATATAGCCATATTGCTCCTGATGATACTCGCTCGTCATGGGATGGGCAAGGCACGAATCCTCATTGAAGTCGAACGACTTCAATCGGTTCTCGCGGGTGGCAGTTCGGTCGGGCGACGCATTTTTGTTGGCAGCACGCTCCACCTGAGTCACTTCGGCAGTGAGTGCCTCACGGCTCTCGTTGTGCTTGTCATATCCCTTATAGGCAAAGAAGCACAAGCCATATATGGCAAGCACTATCACCAGTCGCTTCACCTGAATGCCGCTGATAAGCATCATTGCAAGGCTGATGCCCATGAGAATCACCGTGTTGGTGAATCCCTGTGGATAGAGCAACGCACCGAAAATGAGCACCGCCGTGGCACACACTGCAATGCCGCTCCACTTCACGCCACCACCCGGAATCTGCACTTTCGACATCACCCAGGCGATAATCGTTACGAGCGACAGCTTTGCCATCTCCGACGGCTGCACCGAGAAGCCAAGCAGTCGGAAGGAGCGTCGTGCTCCATTGAGCACCTCACCATACTTCATCACATACACCACCAGCACAAGCGTGAGTATTGCAAAAATGGGGATAAACACCTTGAAGCGGTTGTAGTGCACATGTTGCAGTCCAAATGCCACACCTATTCCTGCCAGCAGCAGCAATCCATGCTTGATGATGGGCATAAACAGTCCGTATTTGGCAATGTCTTGGCTCGACGCACTATACGACTCCACCAGCGAGATGAGGCAGAGAATGATATAGAAGCCCCACACCCACTTGTCGGCAGGGCGTTGGGGAGCACCCGGGCGGGGTGCAGCGGTTTCTATTTCGGGGTTGCTTGGCATAATTCATTTATGTTTTTGGGAGCCGCCGCAGGCACAAAATCCGCCGGTGGCGACACCCGTGAGTTATCACTTCTTTAAGGCATTCACACACGCCTTGAATTGCTCGCCGCGGTCTTCATAGCTCTTGAAGAGGTCGAAGCTCGCGCAGCAGGGCGAGAGGAGCACAGTGTCGCCGTCGGTGGCAAAGTTGCGGCACTTCTCCACAGCCTCAGCCATGCTGCCCGCATCGGCAATAGCAGGCACCTTCGAGTCGAAGAAAGCGTGTAGCTTGGCGTTATCTACACCCATGCACACAATCGCCTTCACCTTCTGCTTCACAAATGCTTCAATCTCGGTGTAGTCGTTGCCCTTGTCCTTACCGCCGAGAATCAGCACCACCGGGGTAGTCATGCTCTCAAGGGCATACCAGCACGAATTCACGTTGGTGGCTTTCGAGTCGTTCACATAGCGCACGCCATCGATTGTAGCCACATATTCCAGGCGATGCTCCACAGCCTCAAAGTCTTCGAGTGCACGGCGAATCACATCCTTCTTGATGTTGAGAATCGAAGCTGAAAGACCTGCCGCCATCGAGTTGTAGAGGTTGTGCAACCCCTTCAGAGCGAGCTCGTCGCGCGGGATTTCCATTTCATTGCTTCCGGTGTGGAAAATCACCTTTCCGTCCTCGAGATAAGCCGAGGCAGAGGTCTCGTCCTGCTCCGAGAAAGGATACATCTTTGCCTCAATCTTGAGTCGCTTGAGCTGTGCGGCGATAATGGGGTCGTTCTCCCAGAAGATGAACGAGTCGTCGCCGGTCTGATTCTGCAAGATGCGGAATTTTGCAGCCACATAGTTCTCCATCTTGTGGTCGTAGCGGTCGAGATGGTCGGGAGTGATGTTCATGAGCACGGCAATATTGGCTTTAAACTCATACATATTGTCGAGCTGGAAGCTGCTTAGCTCTATCACATAGAAATCGTGCTGCTCGGTAGCCACCTGCAGCGCCAGGCTCTTGCCCACATTGCCTGCCAAGCCCACATTGAGTCCTGCCTCTTTGAGGATGTGGTAGGTGAGCAGCGTGGTAGTGGTCTTGCCATTACTACCCGTGATGCACACCATCTTGGCATCGGTGTATCTTCCGGCAAACTCAATCTCCGAGATTACCGGGATATTTTTTGCCTTCACCTTGGCGATGATAGGAGCAGTGTCGGGGATGCCGGGGCTTTTAATCACCTCATCGGCAGCCAGGATGCGAGCCTCAGTGTGCTCACGCTCCTCGAAGGGCACCTCATATTCATCGAGCAAAGCCTTATATTTAGGCGCAATGGCTCCCATGTCGGAGAGCCACACGTCGTGTCCTTTAACCTTGGCGAGCACTGCGGCGCCTGCACCGCTCTCGCCACCTCCAAGCACAACGATTCGTTTCTTTTCCATTTTCTCTATTATATCTATTAATTAGTCTAATAGGACTAATTAGTCTTATTAGTCTTATTGGTCTTATTAGTTTTCTGTTACCTTATTTTCAGGGTCACAAATGTGATTACGGCAAGGAATATCGCCACAATGAAGAAGCGCATCACTATCTTCGACTCGGGAATCGCCCTGAGCGGACGCTGAATGAGGGCATCCACGCCCGAGTTGCCCTGCACCTGGAAGTGGTGGTGCAGCGGTGTCATCTTGAAGATGCGGCGCCCGGTGCCGGTGCGGCGCTTCGTATATTTGAAGTAGCCCACTTGCAGCATCACCGAGAGATTCTCTACAAGGAAGATGGCACACAATATGGGGATAAGCAGCTCCTTGCGTATGAGAATGGCAAACACCGCTATGATGCCTCCGATGGTGAGGCTTCCGGTGTCGCCCATAAACACCTGTGCCGGATAGCTGTTATACCACAAGAAGCCTATCAGCGCTCCTATAAAGGCTGCGGCAAACACCACCAGCTCTTCGCTGCCGGGAATATACATGATGTTGAGATAGCTCGAATACACCACATGGCTGCCCAGATAGCACATTATCGCCAG
>JBJFEF010000186.1:1483-6988 GCA_051890435.1 Muribaculaceae bacterium | reverse complement strand
GTAGTTCACTTCCCGGCTGAGAGCAACGACTATTATCCTCTCGGTCTTGGAAAAGCCAATGGTGCCTACATCGGCTACAGCTACATGAGTAACGACCTTGGCGCCACTTGGATTCCGCTAAAAGATGCTCTCAAGGGCAGCTACTATGAGTCGCTCGGCGACGAAATCTCGTGGACAATCGCTGCTCTCAGCAAAAATCCGGCTTGGAGCAAGGTGTTCCGCCTCGACCCCGCCGAAGGCTCTGTGAAGCAAGGTGAAATCCAGACCGTGAACCTCATCAACGATGGCCAGCCTATTGTCAATGGCACCTACAAGTTCAATGTTTCGTTCTCAACCAACGAAAGCTCCAAGAACACCATCGTTCTTCCTGTCACCGTCACCGTCAAGGGCAACAAGCCCGTGATGAGCACTCCCAAGATTGTCAATTTCGGCTCGCTCCTCGTGGGTGAGAGCAAGACTATCGAGGTGGAGGTGATGAATGAGGGCTACGGCGTTTACACCGGCAACTATGGCTACCTCCAGCAGAGCAACTGGAGCATCAACTCCGAGCACTACTCTCTCAAGGATGTGCCCACAGGCGGATTCCCGGCTCGCTCTACATCGACGTTCAAGGCTATCTACACTCCGCAATCTGCCGGAACTCACTCGGCTTGCATCACTTTCACCAGCAACGACGGAATCGAGTTTAAGGTGTATGTGCAGGGTGTTGCCATCGAGCCTGCCAAGATTGTAGTGGAGCCTTCTACAATCGAGCTTGGCACTATCGACGTGGCTGCTGAGCCTTCTACCGCCACTTTCAAGATTAAGAACGAGGGTAAATACCCGCTCGAATACGTATTCCCGAAGTTCTCCGACCGTCAGCTCGAGGCTTCGCTCGGCAAGCCGTCGCACAAGTTTGGCTACACTCGCCTCACCAACCTCGACGGCGCTACCGACTTTGCCTACGACGGTAATCCCGCACTCCTCGGTGCCACCGAAATCACTTCTGTTTTCACCGACAATGTGCGCAACAGCCGTGCTATCGCTCTCGGCTTCGACTTCCCGTTCTATGGCAAGACCTACAGCGAGGTTTACATCAATTCGCTCGGTGGTCTCGCTTTCGAGCTTGGCGAATACAGCTACTTCCCACCGCTCACTCCCACTTCTTCGAGCCTCGAAGGCGTGCCCTACATCTCGGCTTACGGTCACCAGCTCCAGTTTGGTCCCAACTCTCACGTCACCTACGCTAAGCAGGACGGAAAGTTTGTGGTCAACTTCAGCAACGTCCTCGCCGTGAAGTACGACGTCGAGACTACTCCAATCTCGTTCCACATCGCCCTCTCGGCTAATGGCGACATCGAGATCTTCTACGACGACTACGTTCGCACCGAAATCGGCTACGACGATTGGGGTTGGGAGACTGAAATCGACCGCCTCTTCCAGGGTGGCTCTACTCTATTCTGCGGTATCAAGGACGCCGATAATCAAGATGCTCTCGTCATCACTTCGGCTGATATCGCCGACTACTGGGGCACAGGCGAAGACCCCGAAGGCCAAATCTACAAGCAGTTCACCACCGGTACGGCTGTGAAGTTTGAAGCTCCCGCTCCCTACTTCATCTCCAATATCACTCCGGCTTACGGCCTCGTGAGCCCGGGTGAGGAAACCGAGCTTACTGCTACTATACAGCCCGGCGACGACATCAATGCAGGCGACACTTTCAACCGCCTCACCATTGAAACCAACGATCCCACGGCTGCCGCTGCTTTCGTCACTTTCAATGCCACTTTCACCGGCGAAAACCTCATCGCTCAGCCCACCGTGGAGAGCGACGTGGTCGATTTCGGCAAGGTGTTCCGCACTGCCGTTGCCAAGATGCCGGTCACTGTGAAGAATAGCGGCCGCAACGCTTTCACCATCACTGCAGCTTCTTTCGCTTCTTCGGTATTCAGCACCGACACCGAGCTGCCGGCTACCGTTGAACCCGGTATGTCGAAGGATATCGTGGTGACTATGCCCACTGCAAGCGAAGGCGCCGTGACCGACGTCATCAACATCGCCACCAGCGCCGGCAATCTCGCCGTGACGCTCAAGGGCGAAGTTATCGGTTGCCCGGCTATCAGCCTCAGCATCGATGCCATCGAGGAGACTGTAGAGAGCGGCACTCCGCTCACCAAGCAGCTCACCGTCACCAACCCCGGAAATGAGACTCTCGAGTTCTCTATCACCCCGGGCAGCTTCACTTCGGTCAACGACCCCGAGGTGGCTAATGCCAAGGTAAGCTACGTCTATAGCTCTTCTTCCGACAACGACAACGTGAAATTTGAGTGGATCGACATCGAGCACGGTCTCGGCGACCGCAACGGCTTCAGCTACTACAATGCCAACGACTACCTCGAGGTGTCTCTGCCTTTCGCGTTCCCGTTCTATGGCAAGGAATACTCTAAGATGTATATCTACAACACCGGCTTCGTTTCGTTCACCAAGCGCAACGACGACAAGATTTGGCCTGAGCCTCCTGCCGATTTCCCCAAGGGCTCTATCTACACCAATATCTTGGCTCCCTACTGGGGTCTCCACACTATGGACGTCAACGAAACTGCCGGTACCTACCACTACATGACCGACGACGAAGTGGTGGTTTCGTGGATGGAATATGGCAACACCATGAACTCGGGCGTTTGCTTCCAGCTCATCATGCGCAAGGATGGCTCGTTCAAGTTCCAGTATAAGGGTTACGATGAAAATTCCATCATCTTCAACACCTTCGGTCTTGCCGGCGCTTGCAACGAGGGCGGAAGCGAATACTTCGTTATCCCCGACCGCAACATCAAGTTTGGCAACGCCGTTCAGTTCAGCCCTGTCACTCTCTCTTCGGTAGAGGCTGGTGCAAGCAAGACGGTTACTCTTGAAGTCGCCACAAGCAAGATGGCAGGCTTCTACACCGACGCGCTCTCTATCGCCAGCAATGTGCCGGGTAGCGAAAGCATCGAGATTCCGGTCAACCTCACCGTCACCGGTGAGGCTCGCCCCGTATTCCCCGAGCCTATCGTTGCCGAGCATGTGGCATTCTATCAAGAGACCGTTTCTGCCGAGTCGGGTCCCGGCGTGATGTATATGGGCGCTCCTTGGGAGGCTCAGTTCAAGATCGAAAACACCGGCACGGCGGCTATGACTATCGTCGATATCGCTTATGAAAGCCCGCTCGACGACTGGGATTATCCTCTCTATCAGCTCATGGCTCAAATGATGGTGCCCGACTGGCTCACCGGCGAAACCACCCTCCAGTGGCAAGTCTATGAGTATTATCGCGGTATGCCTATCGAGGTCACCCCGTCGCAGCCGTTGCTCCTCTCTATGCCTATGTCGTGGGATACATTCGGCGTGGTGGGCGAAACCGCCCTCCCGATAACCGTAACCTACACTCTCGATGGCGAGAACTATCTCGAAAAGGTCATTGACCTCAAGTTTGTCGTTACCGACATCCCCGAAATCGCTCTCGACCGCCCCGAAATCCTCGTTGAAGGTGTGGCTCCCGACTATAAGGGCACTGAAACCCTCAACATCGCCAACTACGGCAACTACAAGCTCACCTACTCGCTCCGCCTCGACATGAGCGGCGAAGGCGAGCAGATTGGCGGCGACGACGATGGCGGCGGCGTGATGCCGATGAATGTGGGTGGTAAGCTCTCTGATGCTCAGTTTGCCGAGCTTATGTGCAACCTCAACACCGAGGTGAAGCCGTTTGCCGCTACGCCAGGCTCTGTGCTCGATGCTCCCACCGACTTCAGCTACAACAATGTGCTCTTCTATCCGGCTGCTGCCGGCTCAAGCACTCCGGCTTATGGCACGGGCAACAAGTACGGCCTCTACACTGCCGCTACTCACTTCACCGCACCCGAGGATGGATTCAACATTTCTCATATCTACATCGCCTCTACTCTCGTCAATAGCGACGGCTCTTATCTCAATTCAGGCGACATCAATGTGGATATCGTTGCAGGCTCCGACTATGAAAATGGCAACATCATTGGCACAGGCACATTCCGCCTTGCTCGCCACGATGGCGCTCACTTCCTCATCGTGCCTCTCGACCGCGCTGTTTATCTCCAGCCCGGTCAAGAGTTCTACGTGCGCGTTCACTATCCCGAAGGTGTGGAATATCCTGCCTACCTCTGCTCTAAGGCCGACCCGGTGGTCGATAACCGCTACATGGGTCACGTCGAGGGCTACGGCTGGTTCGATATGGCTGCAATGTTCAAGAACCAGTATGGCTCGCTCGGCTACATCATGTCGTGCCTCGAGACCGTGCCCGGTTCGCCTTGGGTGAAGATGCTCAATGCCGAGACCGAGGGCGAAATCGCTCCGGGCGAAAGCCTCAATGTAGATATCCAGCTCAACGCTCTCACTGCTCCGCTCGAAACCGGCAACAAGGCTATGCTCGTCATCAAGAGCAACGACCCGGCTATGCCTGTCATCAACTTCCCGATACAGCTCGACCGCAACCGCAAGCCAATCATCACCGCGCCCGAAGAGGCTATCGTGGTGAGCGAGGGCACTGCTCCTTCGGTGTTCGTAACCGTCACCGAGCCTGAGGCCGACGACTTCTCTATCTTCTTCACCGACAACGCCGGTATCTCTGCCGTCAAGGCTGTTACCGTCGATGCAGGTACGGTCGAAGCTACTGAGGAGGGGTATCTGGTGAAGGGTGCCAACGTAGCCAACCTTGAGGTGGTTATCAGCCCCGACTACCAGACTGCCGGTGCCTACTCATTCTCTGTGTTTGCTACCGACGCCTACAACCAGGAGGCAAGCGCCACCATCGACTACAACGTTGAGCACGCCAACCGTGCTCCCGAGGCTCTGCCTATCGCCAACGTAACGCTGGCTGTGGGGGCTTCTTCTGATGTCCTCAACTTTGCCGACTACTTCACCGACCCCGATGGCGATGATATCACCTATGCTATCAGCTACTCTGCCGAAGGTATCGTGAAGGGCTTCGTTGCCGACGAAAGCGTAATCTTCTACGGCGCCGCCGTAGGCTGTGTCGATGTCACCATCACCGCCACCGATGCCCTCGGAGCTGCTTCAAGCACCACTTTCGAGGTTGAAGTGAGCGATGGCTCGGGCGTGGCTGCTATCACCGCCGATGCTGCCGTCAAGGCTTATCCTAACCCTGTGGTTGCCACACTCTACGTTGCAAGCGGATTCACCGGTAAGGTGAAGTATGAAATCTTCAGCGAGAATGGTGCCAAGGTGTATGTAGCCGAGAAGGAAACCGTTGCCGGCGTTGCTCAGGCTATCAATGTTGAAAGCCTTGCCCGCGGAATCTACATCCTCAAGGTTTCGCAAGGTCAGCAGTCAGCAACCTATCCCGTTATCCGCAAATAAAGCAACACTGCTTCCCTGATACACCAAAGGGGTGTGCCACCACGGCACACCCCTTTCCTTTTCCCCAAATACTACACCCACCCGAGCCCTCCCCACCCCCTATCAGGCGAGCGTCAGCGAGCCCCTCCCGAGCCC
>JBJFEF010000186.1:0-1383 GCA_051890435.1 Muribaculaceae bacterium | reverse complement strand
AGCCCTCCAAGCCCTCCTATCAGGCGAGCGTCAGCGAGCCCCTCCCGAGCCCTCCGAGTGCTCCGAGTGCTCCGAGTGCTCCGAGCCTAAAACCCCTACTCCATCACAATTCTCACATGAGCCTTCGGATAGCGAAGCACCAGGCACGACGCCTCGGTGAGCACAAGCGCATCAGTATTTCTCACTCCCGCCGACTTCAGATTGAGCGCCTCAGTGCCAAACGGCAAGTGGCTATACTTCTGCAAATATTCCGGGTCGATAATCATGCCGTTGTCGGGCATACCACACTCATCAAACACCTCCGACAATAGCACATAGAGCTTGCCAAACTTCGATCGCATCTCAGTGAAGTCGATACCCCACTTCGCCACATTCTCGCCGGCACTTATCATCTTGGTGTAGTCGAGCTTGTTGAGCCTTCCTATCAGTCCCGAGCCTCCTATCAGCACCTTGCGCTTCGAGCCTGCATTGCCGGTGAACGCCTCGCGCATAAGGTCGATTACAGTGTCCTGGTTGAGCTCTCCGTCGGTGTAGGTGAAGGTCTTTCCGGCTTGGTTCCAGATGCCGCCCGTGAGCATCACAGTCTCCTTCTTTATCGGGTCCCACAACTTGTTTTTCACGCCAAAGAGGAAATTCTTCTCTATGCCCAAGCGCATATCATAGATTGCAGCCTCCTCCTGGTCGGTCATCGTCCAGTCCACCTCCTTGTTGGCGATTTTCTGGAGCGTGCTCTGCTCTATCTGCATCTTGAAAATCTGGCAGTAGTTCTGCGCCTTCTGGGGCAAAGCTTCAAATTGCGCCGTCTGCACATCGAGCTCGGTGGCCGCACGTCCCATTCTTATGAGGCGCTCACCGGGATTAATCGTCGGCATTATGCGATTGCCCGCACCATCGGGCTCTCCGTTCACTGCCATCACTATGAGGCCTTCATCGTCCTTGCTCACCACATAGAGCACAAGTCGGCTGTTCTCATCAGGCTCTCCGTCATCGGTGTAGCCCTTAATTCCCTCCACAAGCAGCGTGTCGCTCACGTCGATGCTGTCATTGTTGTCGGTCTTGATTCGTCCCCTCACATTGCCTTGCACACTGGTAGAATTTGCTACGATCGACACCGTGGTGGGCTTAGTGTCCACATTGTAGTAATCCACAATCATGCTCCCCGAGCGCTTTGCTCCGGCACAGCGCGAAAGCTGGTCAACCGGCGTTGCCATAGGGCGGATTTTCACAATCTGGCGGTCAATTTCATTCACAAGGAGCGATGGCGATGCCTGGTTGGTCACCTCGGTGGTGAGTGGCCCGTCAACCACATGCTGTCCGTTCTCCACTCCATTCACAATTGTTGAATTGTTTTCCATGATAATAAATTCTGTTTTGTTGGTTAAT
>JBJFEF010000185.1:0-1943 GCA_051890435.1 Muribaculaceae bacterium | reverse complement strand
TAGCGACTCATTGTCCTGAACAAAATCCACCTTTCCTATGTGGCTCTCAAACTCCTCCCGCTTATAGGTTTCGCTGAAATATCCTCGTGCGTCGCCAAAGCGCTTCGGCTCAATCAGCCACACTCCCTTAATCTCAAGTTCCTTAAATTCCATAATCCTTATTACTTTATGTAGTTGATAGCACAAAATTAGCACAATTTCGCCTAATAACCCACACTCCGTGCAAAAAACACTCCCACTACACCCTACATTTTCACAGATTATGATTAAATTTGCAGCCTGAAAAATTTAAACGCACTAAAATAAAAAGACAATATGAAAAATGTTGTAGTCTTTGATGCAGGCGACGTGCGCGACAATCTGCTCCCACTCACCTACACACGCCCCATCTCACACATCCGCATCGGCATCGACACCATCTTCGAAAAATGGCAAGCACTGATGCCCGATGCCGCACTCTCACCACTCACAGTGCCCTATCTCCAAAAGAAATATGCCACCTCATTCAGCCCCGACAACGACAACATCTTCGTTGCCGGCCACATAATCCCCTCAAAAGAGCTTGCAGTGGCTGCACTGGCTCTCAATCCCGGCGAAGCTCTCTCTGCCGACGGCACTCTGCTCGCTTTCCGTGGCTCTAAAGCCGATTTTGAGAAGCGCAACTATGCTACCTCCACCACCTTCCACGGCACAGTGAAGAAAATTTTATGGCTCTACGACATCTTCATGATGAATGCCGACGTGATGCTCGACGACTTCCGCCGCATCACTGCCGGACGCACTTCGCAGCCTCTCAGCAGCACCAATCTCGTCATCGGAAACCCCACTTTCGACGACGGCTCTCCACGCATCTTCATCGAAGAGGGCGCAACCGTTGAGGGCGTAACCCTCAACGTCACCGCCGGTCCCATCTACATCGGCCGCGATGCCACCATCATGGAGGGCTCATGCATACGCGCTCCTTTCGCCGCATGCACCCACAGCCAGGTGAATATGTGCACCAAGATTTATGGCGCAACCACCCTCGGTCCCTACTGCAAAGTGGGCGGTGAACTCAACAATGTGGTAATGATTGGTTACAGCAACAAGGCTCACGACGGATTCCTCGGCAACGCCGTTATCGGCGAGTGGTGCAACCTCGGCGGCGGAACCACTGCTTCCAACCTCAAAAACGACTACTCCGAAATCAAGCTCTGGAACTATCCCGCTCACCGGTTCCTGCGCACAGGCCTGCAATTCTGCGGTCTCATCATGGGCGACCACTCCAAGGCCGGAATCAACTGCATGTTCAATACAGCCACCGTAATCGGCGTGGGCGTAAACATTCACGGTGCCGGATTCCCCCGCAACTTCGTGGCTTCGTTCCTCGAAGGTTCCACATCGGGCTACACCGACGTGTCGCTGCCTCGCTTCTTTACCATCGCCGAGCGTGTGATGACGCGTCGCAACATCAACCTCACCGATACCGACAAAGAAATCTTCACCGCCATCTACAACATCGCCGACAGCTACAAATAAGAAATTTCAAATCTATCGCTTGCATTGCAACTAAAAAATAGTTACATTTGCAAAAACAATTGAATATGGGCAGCAAAGAAAAGCTAATAGAACGATTCAAAAGCCTTCCCAAAGATTTTACTTGGGAGGAGCTTTACCGTTTATTAACCATCTTAGGCTACACGCCATGCAATAAAGGAAAGACGTCGGGATCAAGAGTTATCTTTAAAAGCACTGGCAAAAAACCAATTATGTTGCACAAGCCTCATCCAGGAAACATTATCAAAGAATATGCCTTGAGGCAGGTGTATGATTATTTGAAAATTGATGGACTGTTAAAATGACATAGATATGAATACATTAAAATACAAGGGGTTTATTGGTTCTGTTGCATTTAGCGAAACCGATGGAGTGTTTTTTGGCAAAATTGAAGGCATTGACGGTCT
>JBJFEF010000184.1:0-1951 GCA_051890435.1 Muribaculaceae bacterium | reverse complement strand
ACCTGGGCATGAATGTGATTGTGCTCGATGTGAACCAGGGCGCATGGAAGCTCGAGACCGAGCGCGGCGTGATTATGGACGGCGACAAGCCCGAGCATCTGCTTGAGGCTATTCCCGTGATGGGCTGCTACTGCGACGTGATTGGCGTGCGCTCTTTCGCCCGATTCGAGAACAAGCGCGACGACTATGAGGAGAAAATCCTCAACCAGTTTATCCGCTACTCGGGCCGCCCCGTGTTTGCTATGGAAACGGCTACCGTGCATCCGCTGCAGAGTTTTGCCGACCTCATCACCATTGAGGAGCACAAGGCGGTGGAACGCCCGAAGGTGGTGCTCACATGGGCTCCGCACCCCAAAGCTCTGCCCCAGGCTGTGCCCAACTCGTTTGCCGAGTGGATGAATGCCGCCGGATATGACTTTGTGATTACCCACCCCAAGGGCTATGAGCTGGATGAGCAGTTTGTGGGCAACGCCCGTGTGGAATACGATCAGGACCGTGCCCTCGAAGGTGCCGACTTCGTGTATGCCAAGAACTGGTCGGCTTTTGCCGATCCCAACTATGGCAAAGTGCTCAGCACCGACCGCTCATGGACCATTACCACCGAGAAAATGGCTCTGACCAACAACGCTTTCTTCATGCACTGCCTCCCCGTGCGCCGCAACATGATTGTGAGCGACGAGGTGATTGAGAGCGAGCGTTCGCTTGTGATTCCCGAAGCTGCCAACCGCGAGATTTCGGCACAGGTAGTGCTCAAGCGCATTCTTGAGAGCCTGTAATGAGGCTCTATGCACTGCTTTTGGGCTGCTGTTGTCATCTCCCGGCTCTGTGCACTCTGATAATGAATAAACCAAAAAAATAATTTACACACTATGCTGAAACGCGTTTTCTTATGCTTCCTCTTTGTTGCCGCCTTGCAGGTGGCTGCCTTTGCTGCATCGGCCGACGGCGACGTGATGCAGTGGAGCGAGCGTGCCCTGCGATGGAGCGACTTTGCCGGTGTCTCTCCGCTCGATGGTGATGCCTCGTTCCTCAAAACTTCGCTCGACCTTTCGGCTTCGCAGCAACAATCAGGCGGAAAGATGCAAATCAACCTTGGTGCCGTGGCACAAATGTCGCGAAGCGGCTCCTTTGCTCCCTCCGACACCACGCTGCGCACACGCCGACGTCTGCGCTATCACCAGCTGCAATTCGACTTGCTCGAGGTGATGCGCCGCCGTCTTCAGAGCGACCTCAACAGCGGAATGACCGGCATTGATGCCGACAACCGGCTGAAATACTACCGCAACCTCTATGCCGAGCAGCTTGCTGCTGTAGATGAGGAAACCAACTGCGGAAAAGCCGACGAGAAGCTTCAGGAGTGGGAATATTTCACCCGAAAGAACCTTGAGGAGATGGGATTGCCTCCCACACCCACCGTCACCCCCAGCGACGTGAGCTACGGGCTCTTCATCGGACTTGGCGGACTTTTCCCCACATCTACCATCAAGGATAATTTCAATGGATTCTTCACTTTCACTGCCGGACTCACAGGTGGCTACAAGCGCCTCAGCCTTCGCGCAGCCATCGAGTATGGCCAGCCCAAGATGCGAGAGCGCAACGTGTTTGGCGTGCGCGATGCCGCCGGGCGAAACCTCGAGGAGTCGGTCAACGACTATGCCTCCACCATCGGCGTGCAGGTGAATCTCGGCTACAGCCTAATCGACACCAAGCGATTTGCCCTCACACCGCACTTCGGCATGTACTGGAGCAGCTACAGCTGGAACACCACGCCCTTGAAGTGGGTGGAGAGTGAAGAAGAACCCGGACTGTGGCTGCCGCAGCCCAACGGCGCCGTGGTGAAGCAAAGCATTAAGGACTTCAACTGGATGGCAGGGCTCGACTTCGACATCAAAGTGCATCACTATGTGTCGAATCTTCCCTTCCTCTTTGGCAAGCGTGAGCAGCTCACCTC
>JBJFEF010000183.1:0-7077 GCA_051890435.1 Muribaculaceae bacterium | reverse complement strand
GTGCATGCTCAAGCGATGATGAAGAAGAATTGGCAATTGGTGGCTCGCATATCAAATCCGCTTATCAATATCTGAAGGACCTGGGTTACAACTGTGAATACAACACTGGTAATATTTCATTTGGAAAAGTAAAAGACGAGATTCTTTCAAGGAATCCTCATCTTATAAGTGGGGCTGGAGATGGCTCAACCGGACACATGTGGGTGATAGATGGAATTTCTGTTGTAAACGGACTTGCAAAATATCATTGTAATTGGGGTTGGAATGGAATATGCGATTGCTGGTCAATAGCCGATCCATTCACACCATTACACTCGTCACCATATTATAGAAGATTTCGTCATATTTATACTAATTCAAACATTCCTGTAGATAACGAAGTTGGAGAACCTTTATAAAAATTTTTTAATATGAGATTACATGTTTTGCAGATTCTATCTGTGTTTAGTTTATGTCTTATTGGACTTAGCTGCAGTGAATCATCCATGCCTGGAACTGATCTTGTAGAGATGTATCACTTAAACATCAGTGATTCAACTTTAACAGCAGATCATCACGAGTTTAACCTGTCGTTTATCGGAGATGAAATACCTCCAGAATGGGAGTTTATCAACATCTGTGTAGCTGAAAATAACACCGAGATAGACTCCAATCTGGATAACAATTGGGAACTGGCTAATAATGCAATAAAGCCTGATGGTTCAATAGATTTGGGATGGATTACATTGGAAAAGACCAAAGATAAAGGTTCGGACATTAGGGTAGTAGTTAATAGAAACGATACTAACATTCATCGTTCAGTAAGAATTGTTGTTGGTTACAAACCGTCTAAAAATGCTAATCGTTATTATATAGGTCAAGTAATTATAACACAAACCACTACAACTATCTCTACATCTATTTCTACGACAACACAGCCCACACTGAGCCTTAATTGATACTGACCGTGCCGATGCTCCTCGGCGCGGTCACTTTCTTTCAGCCTGCGCTTGGCGCAGAGGGCAATTGCTGAGCTTCGTTGTCACATCTTCAGGTAGAAATCGCGGGTGAGGGCGATGTAGGCTGGGGTGTAGTCGTTGTGCACGAGTGTTTCTATCGTCAATTCGCTCTCTTGGGTCTCTAAATCCTCCGACTTGCGTAGCTCCCACAGCATACGCTTTGCCGCAGCTCCCGGCTTGGGATAGACGGTTAGCCTACGTGCCACACGCAAGCCACACTCCGACGCGGCACTAAGAATCTCAGCCTCACGTTCCACAGGACTTATCAAGCAAATTCTCCCTCCATCGGCAAGCAGTGGGCAAGCCGAGGCAATCAACGCACTATAAGTGAGCGCTACGCTCGTGTGCCGTGCCGTAGCCCTACGGTGGTCGTCAGAAGTGGTATCTTCGGTGAAATATGGCGGATTCGACACAATCAAGTCATACTCCCCCACTCCCAATGAGCCACATGAAGAACACTCCAAGCCGTCGCTGCCTACCGAAGCATCTCCCAATGAGCCACCCGAAGCGCCACTTGAAGCATCGGCTGCTATCTGCAAGAAATCCCCATGAATCACCCGCAAACGCTCGCTCCACGGCGAGGCATCAAAGTTGTGCCGTGCTTCGCTGCAAGCCTCGGCATCTATCTCAACGGCATCAATCAGGGCATCAGCATTGCGTTGTGCCACCATCAGGGCTATAAGCCCCGTGCCCGTGCCCACATCGAGCACACGCCGCACGCCTTCAACGCCACACCACGCCCCGAGCAGCACTCCATCAGTACCCACCTTCATGGCACTGCGGTCGTTGCGCACAGAAAATTGCTTAAACCGAAAAACCTTCTCCCTCATAATCTCCTGAAAAAACAACTCCATAAAAAATCGCAACGGCATCGAAGCTCCTCACTGTGTGCTTCCGCGCCGTCGCGATTATATCGATTATGGAAACATCGTGTTAATATTCACCCCACGACTTTATCTCAATCTCATCGAGCGTCATGTCGCAGAATGCGTCGATAAATGCCGATGCAAGTCGGGCATTGGTGAGCAACGGCACATTAAGGTCGATTGCAGCACGGCGTATCTTGTAGCCGTTGGTAAGCTCAGCCGACGAGAGATTCTTCGGTATGTTCACCACCATGTCGATTTGCTTCTTGTGAAGCATATCGAGTGCCTGGGGCTGCATGTCGCTCTCACTTGGCCAATACACCCGAATGGCAGGTATGCCGTTGTCGTTGAGATACTTGTGCGTTCCGCCCGTAGCATAGAGCGCATATCCCTTCTCATAGAGCTTCTTCGCTGCATCGAGCATCGACGCCTTTTGCTTCGGTCCGCCGGTGCTAAGCAAGATGTTTTTCTGCGGAATCTTGTAGCCCACCGAGAGCATCGACTTCAAGAGCGCCTCCGAAGTGTTCTCGCCAATGCAACCCACCTCGCCTGTCGATGACATATCCACTCCAAGCACCGGGTCGGCGCCCTGAAGTCGCGAGAATGAGAATTGCGATGCCTTGATGCCCACATAGTCCAGGTCGAATGCGTTCTTGTTGGGCTTCTCCACCGGTATGCCGAGCATCACCTTCGTGGCAAGGTCGATAAAGTTGATTTTCAGCGTCTTCGACACAAACGGGAAGCTGCGCGATGCACGCAAGTTGCACTCTATCACCTTGATGTCGTTGTTCTTGGCAAGATACTGTATGTTGAAGGGGCCCGATATGTTGAGCGCCTTGGCAATTTGGCGGCTTATCTTCTTGATGCGGCGGATGGTCTCCACATAGAGCTTCTGCGGCGGGAACTGGATTGTTGCGTCGCCCGAGTGCACACCGGCAAACTCGATGTGCTCCGAGATGGCATATAGCTTTATCTCGCCGTTCTGTGCCACTGCGTCACACTCTATCTCCTTTGCATTCTGTATAAACGAACTCACCACCACCGGGTGCTCCTTCGACACGTTGGCGGCAAGGCGCAGGAATTTCTCCAGCTCCTCATCGTTCGAGCACACATTCATAGCCGCACCCGAAAGCACATACGACGGACGCACAAGCACCGGATAGCCCACCTCGGCAACAAAGTCGTTGATATCCTTCAGCGACGTAAGCTCGCGCCAGCGCGGCTGGTCGATTCCCAGCGAGTCGAGCATCGACGAGAACTTGTGGCGGTCCTCGGCATTGTCAATGTCCTTGGCGCTTGTGCCGAGAATGTTCACCTTCTGTGCATCGAGTCGGGTGGCAAGGTTGTTAGGTATCTGTCCGCCGGTCGAGAGTATCACGCCATGCGGCTGCTCCAGCTCAATGATATCCATCACGCGCTCAAAAGTGAGCTCGTCGAAGTAGAGGCGGTCGCACATGTCGTAGTCGGTCGATACGGTCTCAGGGTTGTAGTTGATCATCACCGAGCGCCAGCCCTCACGCTTCACCGTGAGCAGCGCATTCACGCTACACCAGTCAAACTCCACCGAGCTACCTATGCGGTAGGCACCCGAGCCGAGCACCACAATCGAGCGGTGGTCGTGCAAGTAGGTCACATCGTTCTCGCTGCCGTTGTAGGTAAGGTAGAGGTAGTTGGTCTGTGCCGGATATTCAGCTGCAAGAGTATCAATTTGCTTCACCACCGGCGTGATGCCCTTGCTCTTGCGCAGTTGGCGCACCTGCAGGTTGGCATCATGAGCGGCTGTCATGTCGCTCTTCAGCACCGCGCGGGCAATCTGGAAGTCGCTGAAACCCTGCTCCTTTGCCAGGCGCAGCAAGTCGGCTGGCAGCTTGGCAATTTCGCTGTATCCTTCAAGCTCAATGGCAGTGTTGGCAATGTTCTGCAACTTCTGCAAGAACCATTTGTCAATCTTGGTGAGCTCATGTATCTGGTCAACGCTATATCCTGCGCGGAAGGCGTTCTCAATCACGAATATGCGCTTGTCAGTGGGCTCGCGCAGAGCCTTGTCGATGTCAGCCACATTGAGTGCCTTGTTCTCGATAAAGCCGTGCATGCCCTGCCCTATCATTCGCAGTCCCTTCTGAATCACTTCCTCAAAGGTGCGGCCTATAGCCATCACCTCGCCCACCGATTTCATCGATGAACCTATCTCACGGTTAACACCGTGAAATTTTCCGAGATCCCAGCGCGGAATCTTGCACACAATGTAGTCGAGTGCCGGCTCAAAGAATGCCGAGGTCACCTTTGTCACCGAGTTCTTCAGGTCGAAGAGTCCATAGCCGAGTCCCAGCTTGGCAGCTACGAAGGCAAGCGGATAGCCGGTGGCTTTCGAGGCGAGTGCCGAGCTGCGGCTGAGGCGTGCGTTCACCTCAATCACGCGGTAGTCCATCGACTTGGGGTCGTAGGCATACTGCACGTTGCACTCTCCCACGATGCCTATGTGGCGTATTATCTTGATGGCGAGCTCGCGCAGAAGGTGGTAGTCGTCGTTGCTGAGTGTCTGCGATGGAGCCACCACAATGCTCTCGCCGGTGTGTATGCCCAGCGGGTCGAAGTTCTCCATGTTGCACACCGTGATGCAATTGTCGTAGCAGTCGCGCACCACCTCATATTCCACCTCTTTCCAGCCCTTGAGCGATTTCTCAATGAGCACTTGGGGCGAAAACGAGAGAGCCTTCTCCACCAGCGTGCGCAGCTCCTCCTCATTGTCGCAGAATCCACTGCCAAGTCCGCCCAGCGCATAGGCTGCACGCACAATCACCGGGTAGCCCAGAGCCTCGGCGGCTGCCACAGCATCTGCCACGCTGCTCACTGCCTCGCTCTTGATGGTCTTCACGTCGATTTCGTCGAGCTTGTTCACAAAAAGCTCACGGTCCTCGGTGTCCATGATGGCTTGCACCGGAGTTCCCAGCACCTCCACGTCATATTTCTCAAGCACACTGCTCTTGTGCAGCTCCACGCCGCAGTTGAGCGCAGTCTGTCCGCCAAAAGCGAGCAATATTCCTTGCGGACGCTCCTTAGCTATCACCTTCTCCACAAAATACGGGGTCACGGGCAGGAAGTAAATCTTGTCAGCAATGCCTTCCGACGTCTGCACCGTGGCTATATTGGGGTTGATGAGGATTGTCTCTATCGACTCTTCCTTAAGTGCCTTCAGCGCCTGCGAACCTGAATAATCAAACTCACCCGCCTCGCCTATCTTCAAAGCTCCCGAGCCGAGCAACAATACTTTCTTTATATTCTCTTTTTTCATAATCTGTCAAAATTATTGGTTTCGCTGCGCTTTACAATAGCTCTATAAACTTGTCAAAAATAAACTCAGTGTCGGTAGGTCCGCTGCAAGCCTCGGGGTGGAACTGCGCCGAGAAGAATGGCTTCGTCTTGTGGCGTATTCCCTCGTTGGTACCGTCGTTCATGTTGATGAACAGCGGCTCCCAGTCAGCCCCAAGTGTGCGATTATCCACCGCAAAACCGTGGTTCTGCGATGTGATGAAGCAGCGGTTGCCTCCCACCTCGCGCACCGGCTGGTTGTGGCTGCGATGTCCATATTTCAGCTTATAAACGCTCGCTCCGGCAGCCTTCGACAGCAGTTGGTTGCCCATGCATATTCCGCATATCGGCTTGTTGTCCTCTATCGCCTTGCGCAGATTCACTACAGTCTCCTCGGCAAAGTCGGGGTTGCCCGGTCCGTTCGACACAAACAGCCCGTCGTAGTCAATCGTGCTGAAGTCGTAGTTCCAAGGCACACGCACCACCTTCACACCGCGCTTCACAAGGCAGCGGATGATATTGAATTTCACGCCGCAATCCACAAGCACCACGGTCTTCACGCCACTGCCATATTCCATCACCTCTTTGCAGCTCGTCTTCGCCACAAGATTCTCCTTGTTAGGGTCCTTGAAGTCGATGTCGCCACAGCCCTCTATCACTATCTTGCCCAGCATCGAGCCATGCTCGCGAAGGCGCTTGGTGAGGGCTCGCGTGTCGATTCCGCACACGCCCACCACTTGCTCCTCCTTCAGCCAGTCGCTCAAGCTGCGGTTGGCTTGCCAGTGGCTATACTCCCACGAGTAATCTTGGCACAAAATTGCCTCACAATGGATTTTCTCACTCTCAAAATGCTCGCACATCTTTTCGTCGCCATTTCTCGGTGGAACGCCATAGTTGCCAATGATGGGATAGGTTGTTACTAAGATTTGACCGGAATAAGACGGGTCGGTAAGACTCTCGGGATAGCCGGTCATGGCAGTGCTGAACACCACCTCACCGGCACATGGCTTTTCGTAGCCAAACGACCGACCTTCGAATATAGTGCCGTCCTCAAGTGTGAGGGTGGCTTTTCTTGTTTGTCGCATACGATAGAGTGTTATTTTTGATTCAAATTTTGGCTTTTCAAGAAGTTCTATCGTGAAAACCGTGCAAAGTTAACCAATTAAATCGACAAATGCAAATTAAATTCATATTCCATTGAACTAAAGGCACTTACGTTAGTATTAAATTGCAAATAGGCTCAGTTTTGGATTGTCAAAATCGCCTAAAAACAGCAAAAAATAACATAAACATTTCCTTTTTATTGTCGAAATTATGGCAAAGATAACACCGGTAATCGTAAAGACGAAACAACTTCGTAACGGCAAGCATAAAGTGAGAATTGCAGTCGCGCACAATGGCGAAACTCGCTACATTGCTACAGACATCATCATTGATTCAGACAAGGAGTTCAAGAACGGAGCTATTGTAAAGCGTTTCGACGCAGCAGCTCTCAATACGAAACTCAGAGGTCTGCTTCAAGCTACACAGAACAGTATCGACAACACTGAATATTGTGAAGCACTCTCATGCACTGAATTGGTTACGCTAATTAAACAGGGAAACAAATCAAAGTATTTGACATTAGATTCACTGTTTGAGGAACTCATCGACACATCTTCTGCTTCCGAGGCTACAAAATTTGCGTATAAGGCAATATGGGCAACCGTGCCTGATGCAACAAGGTCTATCAGGGTAAAGAACATCACTTACAGCACAATCATTGCTACAGAGAAACATTTCAAAAAATTAGGGAACAGCCAATCAACAATACATAACAAGATGCAGTTCCTAAAACAGCTTGTCCGTTTCGCTGTAAACTGCGGATATGCTGATTTCAAGGTTAATCCGTTTGCCAACTATAA
>JBJFEF010000182.1:0-1972 GCA_051890435.1 Muribaculaceae bacterium | reverse complement strand
CAAAATATTTGCTTTTGCGCTCAATTTGCACTACTTTTGCCACGACTTTAGCATTGCGCTTATAAGTCGGCAACTATTGAACAAAATTTTTGATTCAAAGAAAAATTCTACTATTCAAAAAATTATAATCTCAACAGAAACAAACCGTCATGTTGGAAAAAACTAATGTAAAGGTTCTCGACCGCGTTGTGGTGCGCTTCTCGGGCGACTCGGGAGATGGCATGCAACTTGCCGGGAACATTTTTTCAAACGTATCGGCAGGTGTGGGAAACCAGATTTCCACTTTCCCCGACTATCCTGCTGAAGTACGCGCCCCACAAGGCACGCTCAGCGGCGTTTCGGGCTTCCAGGTGCACATCGGAAAGGGTGTATATACTCCCGGCGACAAGGCCGACGTGCTGGTGTCGATGAATCCTGCCGCTCTCAAGCAGAATGTGAAATTCCTCAAAGAAGGTGGCGTGGCTATTGTGGATATCGACTCATTCAAGAAAGCCGACCTCGACAAGGCTCTCTACACCACCGATGAGCCCTACAAGGAAATAGGGCTGAAAGGCGAAGTGGTGGAGGTGCCTATGACCTCGATGGTGAAGGCTGCCCTTGCCGATAGCGGCCTCGACCTGAAGAGTGTGATGAAGTGCAAGAATATGTTTGCACTGGGCCTTGTGTGCTGGCTCTTCGACCGCCCCCTCGACAGCGCACTTCACTATCTGCACAATAAATTTGCAAAGAAACCTGCCATCTATGAGGCTAATGCCAAGGTGATGCAGGCCGGATATGACTACGGACACAACATTCACGCTTCGGTATCGACCTACCGCATCGAGAGCGATGCCATTCGCCCCGGCACTTACACCGACGTGAACGGAAACACTGCTACTGCATGGGGACTTATCCTCGCTTCGGAGAAGAGCGGGCTGCCGCTGTTTCTCGGCAGCTACCCTATCACTCCTGCCACCGACATTCTTCACGAGCTTGCAAAGCGCAAGGACCTTGGCGTGAAGGCTTGCCAGATGGAGGACGAGATTGCCGGTGTGTGCTCGGCTATCGGTGCCGCTTTTGCAGGCAACCTTGCCGTGACGAGCACTTCGGGCCCCGGCTTGGCGCTGAAGAGCGAGGGAATTGGCCTCGCCGTGATGGCTGAGCTTCCGCTTGTGATTATCGACGTGCAGCGTGGCGGTCCATCAACCGGACTTCCTACCAAGACCGAGCAGACCGACCTTCGCCAGGCTCTCTATGGCCGCAACGGAGAGTCGCCACTCGCTGTGGTGGCTGCCGCTTCGCCAACTGATTGCTTTACTATGGCTTTTGAGGCTGCCCGCATCGCTGTGGAGCACATGACTCCCGTGGTGCTTCTCACCGACGGCTTCATCGCCAACGGCTCGTCGGCATGGCGCATCCCCGATGAAGATGAATATCCTGCAATAAAGCCCAACTTTGTGAAGCCCGAGATGCTTGAGCAAGGCTGGCGCCCCTATATGCGCGACGAGGCTACCGAGGTGCGCTACTGGGCTATCCCGGGTACTCCCGGCTTCCAGCACCGCCTTGGCGGACTTGAGAAGGACTACAACACCAGCGCCATCTCTACCGACCCTGCCAACCATGAGAAGATGGTGGCGGCTCGCCAGAAGAAAATCGACCTCATTGCCCGCAACATTCCCGAAGTGGAGGTGCAGGGCAATCCCGATGCCGACACCCTGCTCATCGGATGGGGCGGTACCTACGGCCACCTCTACTCTGCCGTTGAGGAGCTTAACCGTGCCGGACGCCCCGTGGCATTCGCCCACTTCCGCTACATCTGCCCGCTTCCTGCCAACACTGCCGACGTCATCGGCCGCTACAAGCGCGTGATTGTGGCTGAGCTCAACAATGGCCAGTTTGCCGACTATCTGCAAGCCAAGCACCCGATGACCCGCATCGAGCGCATCAACAAGGTGCAGGGTCAGCCATTCTTGGTGCAGGAAATTATCGATGG
>JBJFEF010000181.1:0-1983 GCA_051890435.1 Muribaculaceae bacterium | reverse complement strand
ACCATGAGCGTTTGGGCAGGCGGAAGTAATCGACAATGCCCATACGCCCGAGCGCGTCGCCGAAGATACTGCCATGGTCGAAGCCGCACCATATTGCCTGGCCACTACGCCATGACCTGCCCTTGTAGCCTTCGTTGCGTGCAAGGTCACCCCAACCAGGAATATAACGACCAGGACGAACAGCGGTAGTACTGCCATATTCCGACACCACACTCGGCACATCCGGCATCTGGAAATCAGCTATATTGGCTCCGTCGCCATTATATCCAGCCACATCACCAATGAGGTCGATGCGGTCGTCGCCAAGTGGACGTTGGGCACCACCGACAGCCGCCTTGCGAGTGGGGTCGAGCTGGTGAGCCTTGTCAACCATCAGTCTGAGCATGCGCTTCACGCCATTCATTGTTCCCCAACCTGTGAAGAACGGTTCGTTGCTCATGCTCCACACAAAGATGGAGGGATGATTGCGGTGGATGCGTATCATCTCTTCGAGCTGTTGGAGGGCACTCTGTTCAAAGGCTGCTTCATGCTCCTTATTGCCTGGATATGCTCCTGCCGTCCACGACCCATCCTTCTTTTCGCCGCCTGTGCCCCAGAAAGGAGCTTCCTGCCATAGCAGCATGCCTTGGCGGTCACATTCGTCGGAGAAAGCAGGGGAATGGGGATAGTGGCTGCCGCGAATCATGTCGAAGCCACATTCCTTCATCATCCTCACGTCACGGCGCGAAGCCTCATCGGTGACGCCATCGCCCCATCCAGCCTGGTCCTGATGGACATTGGCACCACGGAAGAAATGGTGCTTGCCATTGATGAAGAAGCCCTTGTCCTTTGTCCAGGTGAACCAGCGGAAACCGAAAGTCTCGGTAGTCTCGTCAAGAATCTTCTTGCCGTCATATAGGCGTGTTGTGAGAGTATAGAGAGCGGGAGACGAGGGCGACCAAAGGTTGGGATTGGGGATGGCGGGCGACTCTATTACGACAACGGACTGACGTCCGTTGCACGGGGACTGCTGAGAGATTATGGGGGAGGAACAACGGGAGGTGATTTTTTCGCCATTGCGGGATATTGTTATTTCTACGGAATAGGGGCGGGCATTGGTGAGGCCTTCCAGTTCTATTTCCGCTTTCACTATTGAACTGCTGCCGTTGTTGCATTCGAGCGTGGGTGTGGTAATTCGAGTGCCATACCATGCGATATGCGCCTTGTTTTTCTTCACCAAGCGCACATTGCGGTAAATGCCGCCGCTGAATGTGTGTTCTCCGCCTCGTGGCGCAACCGTTGCCTTCCATAGGTTGTTCACCCTGACGGTTATTTCATTGTCGCCCACTTTGGCGAATGGCGTGATATCTATCTCGAAGCCTGTATATCCGCCTACATGGCTTCCAGCCTTCTTGCCATTTACAAACACCTCTGCTTCCTGAAACACACCGTCAAACTCCAATGCGACGTACTGCATAATATCTTTTTTCGTCAACTTGACGGTCTTGCGATACCATCCATATCCCACATAAAAGTCTTTCGACATGAAATATGGCAGACTGAACGAGTGAGGCAATCCCACATGCTGCCAACCCGCATCAGCCGTGGCATCGTCGCCCAACCTAAACTCCCATCCTGCATTGATGGTCTTCACCTCACGTGCCATACACAGGTTCACTGTGAGTATGGCAATCAGAAAAAATATATACTTTTTCATTCCTTAACTTCGGTATTTGCATATTACTGGATTTTCGTGCAAAATTACAATAATAATATAAATTACAGTATATGAATTTGTATCAAATACTTTAGATTATGTTTCAAACAATTCGCCATATACCAAACTGAGGAAATATCACCAATGACAATGAGAATCGAAATGCATAATATATCATCCCAATGGGTGATAAGGATATACAAAGTCAATATGGTTGATAATGTCCTTAATGATGTATGTTATGATACTCTTCGTCGCTCACAGGTTCTAACCATTCGTTAAATTCC
>JBJFEF010000180.1:0-1983 GCA_051890435.1 Muribaculaceae bacterium | reverse complement strand
ACCTCTTACCTCTCACCTAAAACAATTTCTTCAGCAGCGAGAGGAAATCAGTAGCCTCAGGTGCCAATTGCAGTGCCCTTATCTCAGCCTCCTCGGCCTTGGCTCCAAGCTTTTGGGCTATAGGCAACAGCGACTCAAGCAAGCGATGCCCCGCAGCATGGCGGTTGATGATATTCAGCAGCGCCTTGGCAAGATTCACCGAAATCTGCAATTGCAGCAAATCAATTGTCGGCGTCACCTTCTTGGCATATCGCAATGCCTTGGTGTAGAATTTCACCGCATCGCGGTAGTTGCACATCTGCAAGTGCAAGTCGCCCTGCTTCTTCAGTGCATCAACGAGCGATGCCACCGCAGTCGATACCCCCGACGTGACCTTATCCTGATACAAGTCGGCTGCCACCTGATAGTGCGCCAAGAGGTTCATCAGCTTCAGCTTCGAGCGGAAAATATCGGTTGAAGCCGCAAGAGCCTGCACCAGCGAAGCCGCAAAACGGTGATTATCCTTCTTTGCCAGACGGTCGAGCAACTTCTGCGCCTTCACCAGCTCCTTCTCGGCACGCTTGTTGTTGCCGAGTTTATAGTGGGCAAATGCAAGGGTGTGAAGCACTCCTGCCACCAGAGCAAGAAAGTCGGTGCTGCGGCGGTCGTCAACTGCAAGCAGCAACCGCAGTGCCTCGGCACAATGTGCAATAGTGGCATCATAGCCCGACGCCTCGGCGCTGCACTCAGCCCTCACCATCTCGCGCCACACCGCCACAAGTCCTCCAAGCTCCATGCCATCGGCAATGAGGGCAAGCTGCGTGGCTTGTGCCTTCGCCTCAAGGGCATCGGTGATAGCCGTGTAGCGGGCTGCATCGGTAACACCCACCGGAAATATCACATCGAGTGAGATAAGCTTCATGTTTCCTATGTTGATTATTTTTCAGTTTCTTTGTTTCAAGCAGCTATGCGCATCACGCCTCATTGGCTCGGGCAAGAGCATCAGCAACGATTTCTGCCCACTTCGCTTCATTCACAGTGTGTATAGCCTTCTTGGCTATACCCTGCGTGACAATTCCTTTCACCACACCTGCCACAAAGCGCGATTGCCACCCGAGCATATCGCCGGCATACGGCTTCGGTGCTGCTATGTGCTTGTGACAGCCACGGGTAAAGACGTGCACCGAGAGGTCATCGTCGATATAGAAGAAGCGCACATCATAGAATTCAATGTGGTTCTTATATGCCATCTCGCCGTTCTCGCCCGGATAGATGGCTTCGATGTCGGCACGGTTGGCTATCACCACATCAGCCGCCTCAAAGTTCTCAAGAATGGCTGGCATCACCTTGGTGATGCGGCAGTTGATTCCATGCTGGCACCCGGGCAAATACACCGCAATAGCTTTGCGCTCAAGAGCATAGTTCACCATCTCAAAGAGGCGTGGGCGCACGGTTTCTTCTATGCTGTAGAACGAGCCGAACAGCAGCACATCGTTTTCGTCAAATCGTGGCCACACCACATCGAAGCGTTCATGAGGATAGCTCGAATAGTTCATGCGGCTCACGCCTCCTTTGGCATTGAATATCAGCGATATTGCCGTAGCTCCATCCACATAGCGATCTACCGACCGCGTGTTCACCCCATGCGACTCCAGGAAGTCAACCACCACATCGCCGGCATGGTCGCTGCAGCATTCGCTCACCATTGTCACCTGCAAGCCGTCGCTGCCAAGCAACGCCGCTGCATTGGCTACGCGACCGCCCACAAACGAGCTTACCGGACGATTGTTCTCATCATAGACTGTGTCGAATACCGACTCACCTATTGCTATTATCTTTTGCATAATCTGTTTTATCAACCCGAATCCCACCGGGAGAAAAAGAGTAGATGTCGGGGAGGTTATTTTGTTTTATAACCACAAAGTTACTCAACATCGCCGTAATCACAAATTATGCAGCCACAAAATTTCCACACCACCCCATTTTTTGCCGATACACTCTAAT
>JBJFEF010000179.1:0-7176 GCA_051890435.1 Muribaculaceae bacterium | reverse complement strand
CGGAGTTGCGGCCGAACTACACGGAATGATGTTTGAAAAAAAATAATTGAAAAATGTTGAAAAACATGTGCGCTGCAGTAAGTGTTTTTGCTGCAGCGCCTGTTATATTATCGTGTAAGCCCAAAATTGAGAGTATATTTAGCCTAATTATCAGCTTTGTGACTTGAAACAGAGGGCATATACGCCAAAGTAACAAAAACTAAAAAAACTTTTATGTCTAACCTTATAAATTGTTTGTATGAAAGCTAAGTGCTTAAATTGGAGTCCGGGGAGACTACGGATTTTATTTGCATTGCTGTTCATGATTGCAACGGTCCAGTGGGGATATGCCCAGCTGAATCTGAACCTGACGAAAACCACGTTGGGCAAGGTGATCGAACAGATTAAATCACAATCAAAGTATCAATTTTTTTGCGACGACAAGCTGGCTGCAGTGCAGGTGGCTCAAGTCAAGGTGACCAACGCTTCGATAGAAGCTACGCTCGACGCTGCGCTGAAGGGTACGAATGTTACCTACAAGGTAGCCGACAATGTGGTGTATCTCTCAGAGAAAGGTGCAGCCAAGGATGCCAAGCAGGGAGAGAAGCGCAAAATCACAGGAGTGATTTCAGACGATATGGGTCCGCTGATTGGTGCGTCGGTAACAGTGAAGGGCACCACCCTTGGAACGGTGACCGACTTCGACGGAAACTTTGAGCTTACCACTTCACAAGCCAATCCGGTGCTTGTGGTTTCCTACATCGGCTATACCACACAGGAGATTGCGGTGAAAGGCAACGAGCCGCTTGCAGTGACAATGAGCAGCGATGCGCAGATGCTTGAAGAGGTGGTGGTTACCGCCCTCGGTATCAAGCGCTCGGAGAAGGCGCTGAGCTACAATGTACAGCAGGTGAAGACCGACGACATCACTACCAACAAAGATGCCAACTTCGTGAACTCGCTGAGCGGAAAAGTGGCAGGTGTGAACATCAACGCATCGTCGTCGGGCGTGGGTGGTGTATCGAAGGTGGTGATGCGTGGTACGAAGAGTATCATGCAATCGTCGAATGCCCTCTACGTAATCGACGGAGTGCCAATTTTCTCGGGCCGTGGCTCGGCAGGAGGCACAGAGTTTGACTCACAAGGATCGTCGGAGCCAATCGCCGATATCAACCCGGAGGATATCGAGTCGATGTCGGTGCTTACGGGAGCAGCCGCAGCGGCACTCTATGGCTCGGAGGCAGCCAACGGTGCCATCATCGTGACCACCAAGAAGGGAAAAGAGGGCAAGCTGAGCCTTCAGGTGAACTCGAGCACCGAGTTTACTACCCCGTATGTGATGCCGAAGTTCCAGAACCGCTATGGCACAGGCACAGCCGGCATATATAATGCAGCAAGCGCCATGAGCTGGGGCAACCGCCTCGCCGACGTGAACAACTATGGCTACGACCCCAAGAATGACTATTTCAAGACAGGTTTCATCTCGACCCAGGGTATCTCGATGAGCACCGGAACAGAGAAGAACCAGACCTATGCATCGGCAGCAGCGGTAAATTCGCAGGGAATCGTTCCCAACAACCGCTACAACCGCTATAACTTCTCGGTGCGCAACACCACATCGTTCCTCAACGACCGCATGCAGCTCGACGTGGGTGCAAGCTACATCTTGCAGAACGACCGCAACATGACCAACCAGGGAACATATAACAACCCACTTGTGGGCGCTTACCTCTTCCCGCGCGGAAATGACTGGAGCGATATTCAGGTGTATGAGCGTTATGACGCAGCACGCAAAATCTACACCCAATACTGGCCTGTGGGCGATGAGGGAATGGTGATGCAGAATCCTTACTGGATTAACTACCGCAATATGCGCGAGAACAAGAAGGACCGCTACATGCTCAATGCCGGACTCAGCTACAAGATTCTCGACTGGCTCACCGTGTCGGGCCGTGTACGCCTCGACCACGCCAACAACACATTTACCGAGAAATTCTATGCCTCGACCAACACACAGCTCACCGAGAACTCAACCCGCGGACTTTATGGCATCACAAAGTCGCAGGACAAGCAGCTCTATGCCGACTTCCTTGTGAGCGTGAACAAATACTTCGGCGACGACTGGTCGCTGCAAGCCAACGTGGGTGGATCGATTTCGGACATGCGCTATGATGCAATGCAGGTGCGCGGCCCGATTGCCGATGGCGGCGACGCATTTGCCGACGAGCCACTCGGACTCACCAACTACTTTGCAATACAGAACCTCAGCGCAAGCAAGACCAAGCGCATGCAGGAGGGCTGGCGCGAGCAGACACAGAGCATATTTGCAAGTGCCGAGGTAGGCTACAAGAATACCTACTATCTGACCCTCACCGGACGTAACGACTGGCCGGCACAGCTTGCAGGACCCAACTCGAAGTCGAGCAGCTTCTTCTATCCCTCGGTGGGAGGATCGGTAGTGCTCACCGAGTTTGTGAAAGAGCGTCTCAACAAGGACATCATCTCATTTGCCAAGATTCGCGGCTCATTTGCATCGGTGGGTAGTGCATTCTCGCGCTATCTTGCCAATCCGCGCTATGAGTGGAACTCGAGCACCAACAGCTGGAGTAACCAGACACAATACCCGATGTATAACCTGAAGCCCGAGCGCACCAACTCGTGGGAGCTTGGTTTGAACGTGCGATTCTTGAAGGACTTTGAACTTGACGTAACCTACTACAACGCCAAGACAATGAACCAGACCTTCAATCCGCAGCTGCCTGTGAGCGGCTACTCGGCACTCTACATACAGACCGGTGCGGTGCGCAACCATGGTATTGAGCTTTCGCTCAACTTCCACAAGACCTGGGGCTCATTCACCTGGGACACCGGCATCACATTCTCTACCAACAGCAACAAGATTCTCACCCTTGCCGACAATGCCATTAACCCCATCACCGGCGAGACATTCTCAATCTCGACCCTCAACATGGGCGGACTTGGTGATGCACGCTTCTTGCTGAAGGAAGGCGGCAGCATGGGCGACCTCTACTCGCTGCGCGACATGAAGCGCGACGACAACGGTAAGATTTATGTTGACCAGAACGGCATGGTAGCCACTGAGGCTATCCAGAACCCCGATGACTACATCAAGCTCGGCAGCGTTCTGCCCAAGGGCAATCTTGCATGGCGCAACAATTTTGCATGGAAGAACTTCACAGCCGGCTTCCTGGTATCGGCACGCTTGGGCGGAATAGTGTATTCGCGCACACAAGCTATGCTCGACTACTATGGAGTGAGTGAGGCAAGTGCCGATGCACGCGACCTTGGCTATGTGCTTGTGAACGGCACCGACAAGGTGAATCCCGAAGTGTGGTATGGCGTGATAGGCAGCGGAACAAGCGTGCCGCAATATTACACCTACTCGGGCACCAACGTACGCCTCCAGGAAGTATCGTTCGGCTACACCATTCCGCGCAAGTGGCTTCGCAACATCTGCGACATCAAGGTGTCGTTTGTAGGCCGCAACCTTTGCATGATTTACAGCAAGGCACCGTTTGACCCCGAAAGCGTGGCATCGACCGACAACTTCTACCAGGGCATCGACTACTTCATGATGCCGGCACTGCGTAACCTCGGATTTAGTTTGAACTTAAAATTTTAATCAGATAATATGAAGAAGAATAGCATATTCAATGGCTTCATCGCCGGACTGATGTTGGTAGGTGCAGCCTCGTGCACGGGCAATTATCTGGACATCAACTCCAATCCCTACCAGCCGGGCGATCTCACCGCCGATGACTATGGCTTGGGCTCAGCGATGACCAACCTTGCCAGCACGGTAATCTCATCGGATGTGAACACCACACAGTTCACCGAGTGCTTGCTTGGCGGAACAATGGGTGGATATTTTGCCGACTCAAATGCCGGCTGGAGCAACACCATCTCCAACTTCAATGCGACCAACGACTGGACCCGTGTGCTCCTGCTCAGCGACCGCATCATCCCAACGCTGTATAGCAACCTGACACAAGTGGAGCAGATTTCGGAGCAGACCAACAATCCTGTGCCGTTTGCAATCGCCCGCATCATCAAAGTGGCAGCAATGCACCGCGTGACCGACACCTACGGTCCCATCCCATACTCGCAGATAGGACAGGACGGAAAAATCAACATTCCGTATGACACTCAGGAGCAGGTGTATGACAAGCTCTTTGAGGAGCTCGACGAGAGCATCAACACGCTCACCGAGAACCGCAATGCAGCACTTGTGTCGAGCATCGACTTTGTGTATGGCGGAAATGTGGTGAAGTGGGTGAAATTTGCCAACTCGCTGAAGCTGCGTCTTGCAATGCGCCTTGCCAACGTTAGCCCCGACAAAGCCCGCAAGCATGCCGAGGCAGCTGTGAGCCATGAGCTTGGCGTGATAGAGAACAATGCCGACAATGCCACTTGGAAATACTTCGGAGCCATCAACAATCCGCTCTTTGTGGCAGTGCGCTACAACGAGGAGGCATCGGGAGGTGACACCCACCCGGCAGCCGACATCATTGCCTACATGAACGGCTATAACGACAACCGCCGTGCAGCCTACTTTGAGGACTCGAAGTGGCCGGGACAGCAATTTGTGGGACTTCGCCGCAGCATCAACATGAGCAAGGTGAAGGAGTATTTCAGCAACTATTCGCGCGTGAAGATATCGTCGTCGGATGCAGTGCTGTGGATGAACGCCGCCGAGGTATCATTCCTCCGTGCAGAGGGAACAGCCATCTATGGCTTCAACATGGGCGGCTCGGCAGCCGACTTCTATAACGACGGAATCCGCCTCTCGTTTGAGCAGTGGGGAGTGAGCGGAGCAGAGGGTTATATGACCGACGCTACCAGCAAGCCGGCACTCTACATCGACCCGGCAGGACTCAACACCTATGAGAATGTGCTCTCAAACATCACCATCAAGTGGGACGAGGGAGCAAGCAAAGCCGAGAAGCAGGAGCGCATCATCACCCAGAAGTGGATTGCACTGTGGCCACTTGGCAACGAGGCATGGGCTGACTATCGCCGCACAGGCTATCCACGCCTGATACCAGCCACCGAAGAGGGCAACCTGAGCGGAGGCATCGTTGACAGCAACCGTGGCGCACGCCGCATGCCATATCCATCGGAGGAGTACACCAGCAACACAGCCAACATACAGTATGCAGTGTCGAACTACCTTGGAGGACCCGACAACATGGCAACCGACGTGTGGTGGGCTAAAACAAAGTAATCACAACTCACAAAAACAGCTACAACAGATATGAAAAATCATATAACAATAAAAAGCATTATTCTGGCTGCATGTGCCGTGGCTTCACTCTCGGCTTGCTCTGACTGGACAGAGGCAGAGAGCATCACACTCGTGGAGAACGGCATCGACAAGCAGCAGGGTGAGGCCTACGCCAAGTACCTTGCCAACCTGAGAGACTACAAGGCACAGGACCACAAGGTGGTGTATGGCTGGTTTGACAATAGCGAGAAGACACCTTTTACACGCGGACAGCACTTGAGCGATGTGCCCGACAGCCTCGACGTGGTGATAGCAAAAACACCCGAACTCACCGACGCCGAAGTGGCTGAGGTGGAGGAACTTCACCAGAAAGGCACAAAGGTGTTTTTCAGCCTTAGCTACGACCGCATCAAGAAAGCCTACGAAGAGGCAGTGAAAGAAGCCGGTGAGACACGCGACTTTGCCACCGTGCTTAGTGAAGAAGTGAACAAGGTGATGGCACAGCAGGCACCGTTTGACGGCTTGTTGGTAGAATACAAGGGCACAAGCCCCGTGTATATGACATCGGCTGAAAAGGCAGAGGCATCGGCACACCAGAAGACCATCCTCAGTGCCGTGCAGAGCTGGAAGGGCGCCAATGGCGGCAAGAAGCTCGCTTTCTATGGCTATCCTGCACACTTGACCGACCTTGCAACAATTCTCGCTGAATGTGAGCACATCATCCTCGTAACCGATAAAGTAGGCGACAAGCAGCAATATGGCATAGAGGCAATGCAGGCGCTCATAGGCAGCGCAGTGCCTAATGACCGCTTTGTGGTTTCGGTATCGACCGTATCGCTCGACACCACCGACAAGCTCACAGGCTTCCTTGGCGATGCCCGCGCAACCACCGAGGCAGCCTACTGGATAACAGAGCCGACACAGGGCTTCACCAAGTCGGGACTGGCAATACTGGATATCCAGAATGACTATTACAACGCTACAAACACTTATCAATATGTGAGAGAGGCTATTCAAATCATGAATCCCGCTCCTGCAAAATAATGTGACGCTATGAAACTGAAAAATATCTATAAAGTATCGTTGCTCATGCTTGGCATTGCGCTCACGGCGTGCAGCGACGACGTCGAGAACTTCGACAACAAAGTGTATGTGCAAGCATCGGACAAGACATCGACGGTGCTGCTGAAGAGCACAGTGCCCACCGCCGAGGTATCGCTTCAGGTGGCAATGGCACGTCCGCAAGAGAACGATGTGACAGTGACATTCAAAGCCGACCCATCGAAGGTGAGCGTGTATAACACCTTCTATGGAGCAGAGGCAGAGGCACTTCCCGAGGGTCACTATGCAATAGCCAATCCCGAAGTGAGCATCAAGGCAGGAGGTGTGACATCGGACGATGTGACAGTGAACTTCACCGGACTCAACACCCTCGACAGCGAAAAAATCTATGTGCTGCCTGTGACAATAGCCAAGGCTTCGATTGGCGTGCTCGAAAGCGGCTCAACGATGTACTACGTATTCAAGGGAGCAGCTCTCATCAACACCGTTCCTAATCTCACCAAGAACCTTGTGTGGGTGCAGTGGGATAATCCGGCAGTGGCAAACGACTTGCGCAAGCTCACAGCCGAGGCACTCGTACGCGTGGAGAAATTCGGAAAGATGCTTACGTCGGTAATGGGTATTGAGGGTTACTTCCTTATCCGTATCGGTGACGCCGGTATTCCCGAAAACCAGCTCCAGCTTGCCACCCGCAACGGTAACCTGAGCAACAGCGACCTTGTGATTCCCACCAATGAGTGGACACACATCGCGCTCACCTATAATGCCGACAATGGCGGCGAGGTGGTAATCTACATCAATGGTAAGGAGATGCTCCGCGACAACAAGGACTGCGGCGGCATCAACTGGGCACAGACCCGCACCGACGAGGGCAACGGCTTCTGGATAGG
>JBJFEF010000178.1:0-2002 GCA_051890435.1 Muribaculaceae bacterium | reverse complement strand
AACGAAACAAATCAATCTTATTACCTAAATAACCTCTATAACTAAAAATCAAATCCAAATGTCCTTAATACAAATCTTTACCTTTCGGCTTTATACCTTTTGTCTTTTGACGATGCAAAGGTACGACGATTTTCGCAATGTTGTATAACTTTTCGTCGCTTTTTTGCTGATTTTGGGCTATATATTGATACAAATCAAATTATTGTGTTCGCACACAATGTTAACACCAACAATTGCCCTTACAGATTTTAGAGCTGTTAACAAACTGTGTTTCAGTCTCTTAATCTTGGATAAAGATAGTAAAAGGCATAGAAGAAGGCAAAAGCCGTTATCCAACCGCCAAAAACGTCGATGGCATAGTGGGCATAGATATACACCGTGGAGAGGCAGAGAAGTATATAGAACGGCGTGAGAGAGAGCAAAAGGCGCTTGTTGCGTGCCTTCCAGGCAAGGAGCATGAGAATGGTGCTCACGCCTACATGACTGCTCGGAAAGGCTGCCGTGGGGCGCTCGCCGGCATTGTGGGCGTCTGCCACCATCTGATAGAAGAAACCGTCCTTAAGGCCGGGGCTTGTGAGGCACTCGTCGTGGGTGGCAAACCAGTCGTGGACATTGGGGAACACGCCGCGGGCAATGTCGTCGAGCCCTACGGCACAATAATAGTATTGAGGTCCGGCAACGGGGAGCGCTATATATATTATATAATAGGTGAAGAACGAGGCGAGGATGACGAAGGTTGCCCTGCCGAAGTCGGCATAGCGGCAGAAGAAATAGAAAAGCGTAACCACGGCTATCATGGGGAAATAGGCGGCATAGCCCATGTCCATCAGTTCGCTGACGACGGGATGGCTGAAAGTGGAGGCGAAGACGAGGGATGGCTGAAAGCCAAAGATCTGCTGCTCCCAGGTGGCGAAAACATGGTCGAGATTGGGAAACATGCGGTTGAACTCGTAGGTGTCGGGGTACCACCAGGAGAGCAATGCCATCTGCGCTGCGATGCGGGCGAACCGTGTGATGCGGCAGGGCCACATCCTATAGACAAGCCACAGGGCAAACGTCATTGCCACAATCCTGACGCGTCCATAGAGCATTGACTCGGGATTGTGGAGTTTGGTGGAGGTGAACAGCATCAGCAACAGTGTGAGAAGCAGATAGCCCATAACCACCCATTCGGCAGCCAACAGTCCCTTGCTTGGCTTTTTCTCTCTCTCAAAAAATGTAACTACTTTAAGTTTTCTCAGATCCATTTGTTTTCCTTATACCATTTTATTGTGAGTTGGACGCCACGGTCGAGGTCGTACGCAGGCTCGTAGCCCAGCTCGCGGCGGGCGCGGCTGATGTCGCATTTCCAGTTGCGCTGCCGCATGATGTTATACTTGTCGTTGTTGAGTGCCGAAACAGTGCCCGTCATCCTGCCGATGTGCTCGCCGACAAAGGTGATGACACGCAGGAGCCACAGCGGGGCTTTTATGCGGAGAAGCCAGGGGTTTCCAAGCTCACGGCGTATGAGGTCGCTGAAAGTGCGCGAACCGTACTCCTTCCCGTCGCTGATGATGTAGGAGTGTCCCACCACTCCGTTGTCGAGCGCAAGGAACACTGCCTGCACCACGTCGAGGACATAGATGAAAGTCAACACCTGCGGCTTGAAGCCCACGGAGAAATCCACATGCTGGCAGATGCTCTTCACCATGAGGAAATAGTCGCGCTCGCGAGGGCCATACACTCCCGTGGGGCGCAGCACTATGTAGGGCAGGTCCTCTACAGTTTCAAGGTAGTGTTCCGCCTGGAGCTTGCTTTTCCCGTATTCGGTGTTGGGATGTGGCGTGTTTTCCTCGTTGATGTTGCTGTAGGGCAGTTGCTCGCACACTGCTCCACAAACACTGAGGCTGCTGAGATAGACAAAGCGTCTCAGGGGCATCTTCAGCTCAAGCAGTGCCTCGACGAGATGTCGGGTGCCCTCGGTGTTGACACGGTGGAAGTCGGCGGGATTGACACATTTTGT
>JBJFEF010000177.1:0-7225 GCA_051890435.1 Muribaculaceae bacterium | reverse complement strand
TCACCTCTCACCTCTCACCTCTTACCTCTTACCTCTTACCTCTTACCTCTTACCTAATTAAGACTATGTGCATTTTCAATAAAAAAATCCCGGTGGGTGCCACAGCCATTGTCACAGGAGCTTCGTCGGGAATAGGACTTGAGTTCACCCGTGCCCTCGCCGAGAAGGGCATCAATGTGGTGCTTGTGAGCAACCAGCGCGAGCAGCTCGATGCTGTGGCTGCTGAGTTGCGACTGAAATATCCCAATCTGCGCTTCGTGCCCGTGTTCAAGAATCTTGCCGATGCCGATGCTGCCGAGTGGCTGCTTGAATACTGCAAGAGCCACGACATCACCGTGGATATCCTCATCAACAATGCAGGTATCTTCAATTTCATGAAGGTGACCGACATGAAGCCCGAGCGTCTCGACCTCTTCGTGGATTTGCATGTGCGCTCGGTGACGCAGCTTTGCCGCACTTTTGCCCGCGATATGCTTGAACGCGGCTGCAAGGGCTATATCTTCAATATGGCATCGATGTGTTGCTGGATGCCAATGCCCGGCATCGGAGCCTACGCCGCCACCAAGGCATACATCCGCGTGCTTTCGCGCTCAATGTATATTGAGCTGAAGGATTATGGCATCTCGGTGACGGTGGCTTGCCCCGGCGGAATATCCACCGAGCTGTTTGGGCTGTCGCCCAAGCTGCGCAAGCTGGCTGTGAATATCGGGGCGCTCACCACTCCACAGCGTTTTGCCCGCAATGCGCTGCGCCGTATGTTCAACCGTCGCAAGCAGTATATCAATGGCCTGCTCAACCGCATCGCTATTGTGGCTGTCAATAATCTGCCCACTTGCGTGTGCGTGCAGGTGAAGCATCAACTTCTCGACAAAAACATTACTCGATAATCCACTATGACTAACGAAGGACTCTGCATAGTGACCGGAGCTACCGGTTCGATAGGAAAGGAAATAGCGCGTGCCCTTGCTTTGCGCGGGAGCAACATAGTGCTTGCTTGCCGCAACACCTCGCGAGCCGAGGAGCTACGCAGCGAGCTGCTGGCAATGCCCGGCTGCGGAGAGGTGACAGTGGCGAAGGTGTCGCTCGATTCGCTCGACTCGATTCGCGACTTCTGCAACCATATCAAAGCCCTTAACCGCCCCATTGCTGCCATTCTGCATAATGCCGGAGTGATGTGCCGCCATCGCAGCGTCACCGCCGACGGCTTTGAGCAGTCGCTTGCAGTGAACTATCTGGCGCCGGTGCTCATCACCCACCTCTTGCTTCCGCTCGTGGCTGAAGGAGGGTGCATAGCGTTCACCACCTCAATCACTCGCAAGCTGCACACGCTTTCGGAGAAAATTCTTCACGAACCGGCTGCGAAATTCTCGCAGCTCGGCACCTATGGCCGCACAAAGCTCGCGCTCACGCACTATGCTTTGTGGCTTAGCGAGGAGCTGCGCCCGAGGAATATCCGCGTGAATTGTGCCGATCCCGGAGTGGTGGATACCAACATGATTACCATGCAGCGATGGTATGACTCGCTTGCCAACGTCATTGCGCGTCCGTTCATGAGCCGTCCGGCAACAGGAGCATCGTCGATGCTTTCAGCCTATGGCAGCGACCTCACCGGCATGATATTCAAGCACACCCACAAGCCTCACAGCATGGCAGCCGACCTGCGCCGCAGCGATGCACCACATCGCCCCGCCTTTGTCGCTGCCACCCACCGCCTCCTCCGCCTCAGCTAACGTGTTTTTCTGAGGTAGTGAGCAAAGAAACGATCGTAAACGCTATACCCTGTGTCGTTGCTGAGAAGCAGTTCCTTCTCTACGAGTGTTGCTGTGCCCGTTTTTATCGAGCTTGCCGCACCAAGACGATGCTTTTGAATGAAATCCTTGCTCTGGATTTGTACAATATTGCCTTCTAAGGCAATTGCTCTCAAAATGTTGGCTTGTAGCGGTGTGACTAACTTAAGAAAAGTTTGGAAGGTTGCTTCATTTTCATCTACAGTCTCGTTGATTGCGAGATTCACGGCGTCAATGTCAATCACAGGGCTGCCTGATTCATAAAGTCGGTTGAGAATCGACTGTATATACCAAGTATGAGCCGATAGCTCGTCATAAAGGTGGCTAAATGCATCAAGTGATATTTGCTGTCCGTTTTGCTTGAATAGGCTATTTGCAAAAGCGTAATAGGCATCACGGTCGATAGAACCAAGCGTTAGCATCTGAGTGCTTTGGTAGAATGGACGTGAGGCAGTAGCAAACATATTCTCAAGTGTGTGTCGCTGGCTACCTGAGAAAATAAAATATACGTTTGTTAGGTGCTGTATATGAGATCGCAGCAATGCTTCTACGCGTTTGTCGGTGTAGTCGGCTACAGTTTGAAACTCATCGAATGCTACATAGCAAGGCTTTCCGGCTTGCTCCATATATGCAAATATCTCGGAGAGTGAGTGCTCAGCCATGTCAGGTTCCACGCTTACAGTGAATTGAGGTTCTCCACTGACGGCATCAACCGAAATAACAGGACGTAGCGACTTGAAGAATGTAGCTATCTTTTTCATGACTCGTTGCTCTGTGGTATCGAGTTTGCCAAGGACTGCCTGACCTAATTTGTGCACAAGCGATGCAAGGCTGTCGGTCTGGTATAAATCCACATAAAAGCATTGAGCCTCATTTGAGGCTTCCACACGATGGAATATGTGACGAATCAGTCCGGTTTTGCCCATACGACGTGGACTCATTAGGGTTATGTTGCGGCCATTATGCAGAGCCGAGACAAGTTTGTTTGTCTCGTTTTCACGATCGCAAAAGTAATCGGGTGATATGTAGCCTGATAATAGGAACGGGTTATTAGGTCTTTTTCGTGTCATTGCAGTTGATTAATAAGTTCTATCGCGTAAATTCCGTGACGTAAATTCCGTGACGTAAATTCCGTGACGCAAATATAGCACATATTATTCAATATTTTATGAAAATCTATAATTTTTTTGCCGATAGGGTGTATATTTGTGATATATTTTGTAAGTTTGCACTCATAGTAGCCACCGAAACCGATGTGTGGCGATAATTGCCTATATTGACAGGATTTGTTTATGACATTTGCTTTATGGAATATATGAGGAAGGAATTTACGCTCGACCGCATAGTGCGGTTAGCGATAGGGATAGCGGTGTTTGGCGCCATTCTGTGGCTGCTCAATTATCTCAAAGGCGTTCTGCTGCCCTTTGCGGTGGCTTGCCTTGTGGCTTATATGATAAATCCGCTTGTGGAGTGGAACAAGCGCGTGATGCGCTTCAAGGGCCGCACTTTCCCCACCATCATCACCCTCTTGGAGCTGGCATTGGTGGTGACCGGGGCGCTGTGGCTACTCATTCCCTATCTCTATGAGGAGTCGCACCGCATGGTGCTGATGCTCACCGAGTATGTGCAGTCGCAGCTCAATGTGCCTTATTTGCCTGCCGCCATCCATGAGTTTGTGAAGCAGTATATTGATATTGATTATATTCGCTCGTTTCTCACCCGTGAGCAGTGGATTAGCTTAATCACCGAGGCTGCCAACCAGACGTGGAACTTCGTGAACGGCACTGTGAGCCTCATCCTTGCACTGTGCAGCTGGGTGCTGGTGCTTATGTATATCATCTTCATTCTGGTGGATTACGACAAGATTATGAACGGATTCAAGATGGCTGTGCCGTCGAGATACCGCAAAGGCACTTTCCGCATTTTCAACGACATGAAGACGAGTATGAACCACTACTTCCGCGGTCAGGCTCTCATTGCCTCGATAGTGGGAGTGCTCTTTGCCATAGGTTTCACCATCATAGGGTTGCCTATGGGCATAGTGCTGGGACTCTTTATCGGATTGCTCAACATGGTGCCCTATCTTCAGCTCATTTCCATCCCTATCGCCACATTGCTGTGCCTGGTGAGTGCAGTATCGACCGGCGAAAGCTTCTGGGGAATGTTTGGCTGGATGGTAGTGGTGTATCTTGTGGTGCAAGCCACGCAAGACCTTATTCTCACGCCAAAAATCATGGGCAAATCCATGGGGCTTAATCCTGCCATCATGCTGCTGTCGCTCTCCATTTGGGGCGCACTGCTCGGCTTCATCGGCTTGATTGTGGCATTGCCCCTCACCACGCTCATCATCTCCTACTACAATGAGTTTGTTATCCCCCGCCGTAACAGCCAAGAGCGACCAGAGACTCCAAAGGAAGACTGATGTGTAACGCTATTGTTGCAATTCTGTAATATCTCTGTTATATCTTATAAATATCTTTGCAGAAGATAAGCTGCACTCGGCAAAACAGCACAAGCGAGCTTGACTGTTCTGCTCTCGATTTGCAGTATCTTTGTATCGGATGAAGCGCAAACGATATTAACGATAACAGATGAGAACAGAAGTGAAAGAAAAGTTGCTTATAGTGGCATTTGTCCTTATTGCAGGCGTGGCAAATGCTATGGCACAGGACGACAACGGCGATAGGCTGAGCGTCATCGAGCGGAAAGTAGAGCAGATGGCGAAGCAGAGTGAATATTTGCCTAAATTGCATGGCATTTTGCGTGGCAAATGGGAATATGAGCCGGAGCTTGATGCTTCGCGCTTTGAGGTTCGCAATGCGCGTCTGTCGGTGAATGGGAAGCTTGTGGGGCGGTCGGAATATAAGCTGGAGGTGGATTTGTGCGATGAATCGGCGATAAAGATGAAAGATGCGTGGGTGAGGCTGAATCCTTACAAGACGCTGCGCCTCACCATCGGACAGCAGCGCATGCCTTTCACGATTGATGCGCACCGCAATCCTTCGGCGCAGTATTTTGCCAATCGCAGCTTCATAGCTAAGCAGGTGGGCGATATGCGCGATGTCGGTTTCCAAGCCGGGTGGGATTTCCTCGACGGCAGCAAGCGCAAGGTGCTGTCGGTAGATGCCGGCATATTCAATGGCTCTAATCTCGACAACCAGAAGACGGCATGGTTTAGTTCGCCGGGCTATTCGGCGAGAGTGCAATACTATCCGGTGAAAGGGCTTGCCATAGTGCCGAGTGTGCAGCACCAGCAGATAGCCGATCGTAAAGCCTCTTACACATCGGTCGATATAGGAGCCTATTATGAGCGTGGAGGCTGGCATGTGGAGGGTGAATATCTGCGCAAGATGTATGCCCACAATGCGTTTGGCGATTGTAGCGCGGTGCAGACGATGCTGATGTATAGGCACACTATTTCGGGTGAGAAAAACTTCATAGAGAGTGTGAGCGGACTCGGACGTTACGACTATATGCAGCGACACTCATCGGGGAAAAGCGGTATGGCTGACGACGGCTTGACGCTGATCGCTACCGGTGCCGAGCGTCACCGCATGACACTTGGCGTGACTCTCGGAGTGCGTAATCCTTACTTCCCCACCGAGATACGATTGAACTATGAGAACTACTGGTATCCTGATGGAGGAGCCAAGGAGAGTGAGCAGGACAAGATAGTGTGTGAGCTGATGATAAAATTCTGAAAGAAGGATGGAAAAAATGATGGAATACAAGAAGAACAAGAGCAACTATGTGGAGCGCGACGTGAGCTGGATGTACTTCAACCGGCGTATATTGCAGGAATCGGAGAAGCCAAACATACCGGTGCTTGAGCGGATGGCCTTTCTTGGAATATACTCCAACAACCTCGATGAATTCTTCAGGGTGCGCGTGGCCACTCTCAACCGCATGGCGCAGAGCAAGGACAAGAACCTGAAGGCCGGTCGGGAGCAAGCAAAGCGCACGATAAAAGAGATAAGCCGGCTCAACAGCAGCTACAACAAGGAATTTGAGAAAGCCGTGGCAGCGGTGAAGAATGACTTAGAGAAAGAAGGGATAAGGCTTCTCTATGATGACGCGCTCAACGACGAGCAACGACAATACTTGCGTCAGCTCTATGTGGATAAGCTCAATGGCGTGACCAACCCAGTGTGGCTGGAGGAGGTGAAAGATATAAACGACATAGGCGACGACGGCATTTACCTTGCGGTGAAGCGCATGGAGTGGCACGACAACAAGAAGAAGCCCCGAGTGAGCTATGCCCTGATAGCCCTTCCCGACAAGGAGATGGGGCGATTTGTGCGGCTTCCGCAAAGCGAGGGGAAAGAAAACATCATGTATCTCGACGACGTGATACGCTTCTGCCTGCCGATGATATTTGTGGGCAGCATCAACAGTACCTTTGAAGCCTATTCATTCAAGTTTACGAAAGACGCTGAAATGGACTTGGAGAGCGACCTGGGCATAGGCGTGATGCAGAAAGTGGCCAAGGGAGTGAAGAGCCGCAAAAGCGGCGAGCCGATAAGGGTGATATATGACGAGAGTATGCCGAAGGACCTGGTGAAAGAGATAATGTCGCGGCTCAACATCGACACACTCGACACGATAGTGGCGGGAGGCCGCTACCAGAACCACAAAGACCTTATGAGCTTTCCCGACTGTGGCCGGAGCGACCTGAAATATGCCAAGTGGAAGCCTATACTAAAGCCGGAGCTCGACGGACCGCTGAGCGTGCTCGACGCGATAAGGGAGAAAGACCGCTTCATACACGTGCCATATCACTCATTCGACAGCTTCATAAGAGTGCTTCGCGAGTCGGCATTGAGCAGCGATGTGCGGGCAATCAACGTGACCCTCTACCGACTTGCCAGGGCATCGAAAGTGGTGAAAGCCCTGATTTGCGCAGCCCGCAACGGAAAGAAAGTGACTGTGGTGATAGAGCTGCTTGCACGCTTCGACGAGGAAAGCAACATAGAGTGGAGCAAGCGGCTCCAGGAGGCCGGAGTGGAGGTGATTTTTGGAGTAGAGGGTCTGAAAGTGCACTCGAAGCTGGTGCACATAAGCTGCAAGAGCGGCGATATAGCGTGCATAGGCACAGGCAACCTTCACGAGGGCAATGCTAAGAGCTACACCGACTACATGTTGATGACCTCGCGCCCCCAGATAGTGCGAGAGGTGAAGAAGGTGTTTGAGTTTATAGGCAAGCCTTTCAAGCCGGTGAAATTCAAGGAGCTGATGGTGTCGCCCAACGAGATGCGCGGGAAATTGCTGAAGCTCATCAACGAGGAGATACGCAATGCACGCAGCGGTGGCGAGGCGTGGATAAAAGTGAAAATCAACCACATCACCGATGAGGAGATGGTGGCGAAGCTCTATGAAGCGTCGCAGGCCGGAGTGAAGATTGACCTGCTTGTGAGAGGCAACTGCTCGCTCGTCCCAGG